>JBHEPB010000277.1:0-3771 GCA_046260515.1 Binatia bacterium | reverse complement strand
GTCGGGGCCGACGCCCGCGAGGAAGGCGAGGTCGAGGTTGCCGATGATGCCCTCCGAGCCGCTGAACGACAGCGAGTAGCCGCAGGCCAGCCACACCAGGCTCATCACGCAGGTGAGCGCGTAGCACTGCACGAGGATGGAGAGCACGTTGCGGGCTCTCACCAGGCCCGCGTAGAAGAGGGCCAGGCCGGGAATCATCATGAACAGCACGAGGGCCGTGGAGACCAGCAGCCAGGCCGTGTCGCCCGAGTCGATGGGGCTGGCCTCGTCAGCCGCCAGGGCCACCGAAGGCAGGACGGCAGGGAGGAAGGCAGTTGCGGCCGTGGCCAGGGCGGCCAGGCGCGCGCGAGTACGATCGGTCATCGGATTCTCCGTTGGTCTGGACGGAAATCACGCGTGGTCGAACCAGCGTCGTGTCGGGGGCTCTCATGACGGACAGGCCCGGTGCGAGTCAAGGAACCCCAGTGTGCGCAGGACCGGAAACCCGGGACAGGTACAGGTTTCCGGAACGGAAACCTGTACCTGTCCCGGGTTTTTGGTGCGGATGGCGCGGTGCGGCATTGCCGGCAGGAGGGGGATGGCGGCGGCTTTGGTCTTGGCGACACACCAGCCAGGGCGCGGCGCCCCGGCGGGACTCTCCCGTCCTCTGAGGCAGGAAGTCAGCTCTTCCCGAGCGAGGTCATGAGCGACCCGCCCACCACCAGGGCGGCGCCGACCACGCCGAGCAGGGTGATCGGCTCTGCGCTGAACACGGCCGGAGCGGCGAGGGACGCCGCGTGCACTGCTGCCAGCGTGCCCAGCGGCACCGCAGCGATGATGGCGCTGACCCGGCTGGCCTCGAGGTGGGCCAGCGCCTCGGAGAACGAAGCGTAACTCAGCAGCATGTTGACCATGCAGAACACGAGCGCGGCCGCCTCGACGGCACTCAGCTCGAGCAGGCGGGCCGGCGAGGCCATCGGCGTGAACACGATGGTCCCCGCGACGTAGAGGCAGAGCATGATCTGGGCTGAGCCCATGCGCTCGAGGAGTTGCTTCTGGGCCAGCCCGTAGGCCGCCCATGTGACGCCGCCGGCCACCAGGAAGGCGAGCCCCGCGTAGTAGCGATCCAGGCTGCCGACCATGTTCGCGATCTGCTCGGAAGAGAACAGGGCCAGGCCCGACACCAGCACCGCGAGGCCCAGCCACTGGGCCACTCCGAAGCGCTCCTTGAAGACGAAGATCCCGCCGAGGGTGAGCAGCATCGGCGCGACCTGGATAACAACCTGGGAAGTGCCGGCGTTCGTGCGGTGCAGCCCCAGCGCGTAGAAGCCGTAGTTCCCCGCCAGTCCGAGAGCCGCCACCGCCAGCAGTTGCCAGTGCCGGCGCGTGAGCGCGTGGACGGGCGGCATGGCGCCGCGCATCCGCAGCAGGGCGCCGAGCACGACGGTTGCCGCGAGGAAACGCACCCACGTCAGCGTGAGTGGATCGATGCCGCCGAGAGCCACCTTGAGGCCGATCGGCAGCACCGACCAGAGCGCGACGGTGGTCATGGCCAGCGCGAAGCCGAGGGCCGTCCGGCCCGTGGGGCGGTGAAGAATCGCGGAGGTGGAGGGCGGCATCCGTCAGCCCGGAAGGGCTCCTCCCATCAGGTCCTCGAAGTTAAGGCGTTGGGACCTCTCCACGGCGAAGCCACCGATACACCGCGCCTCGCGGTTTTGGGAGCGCGGCCGGGGCGACTTGCTCCAGGCTGGCCAGGGCGTAGATTCCCTGCGAGGCGACGGACGCAGATGCAGAGACTTTCAGGCGTGGACGCGGCCTTCCTGTACATGGAGACGCCCGCCCAGCACATGCACGGGCTCGGCGTCACCATCGTGGACCCGTCCACGATCCCCGGCGGCTACGACTTCGAGGCCCAGCGCGCCGAGTTCGTCCGCCGCCTCGCGCAGCTTCCCGGCTTTCGCCGCCGCCTCGTCGAATTCCCCTTCGGGCTCGACCATCCGGCCTGGATCGAGGCCAGGCTGGACCCCGCGGCCCACGTGTTCCGGGCCGAACTCCCCTCGCCGGGCAGCCAGCAGCAGTTCGAGAACTTCGTGGGCGAGTACGCCGGGCGGCAGCTTCGTCGCGACCGGCCGATGTGGGAGTTCTGCTTCCTCGAGGGCCTCGAGGGCGGACGCCTGGCCATCCTGGCCAAGCTCCACCACTGCATCGTGGACGGCGTGTCGGGCTCGCAGATGCTGCAGGAGATCTACGACCTCCAGCCGCTCGCCCCACCCCGCGACGGCCATCCCGATTCCTACGGCGAGGACGAAGCGGTTCCTTCGCTCTTCGACCTTGCAGCGGCTTCCTTGTCGGTGCGCCTCGGCGATCCGGTGCGAGCGATCACCACCGTGGCGTCCACCCTGGTGTCGGCGGCCGAGGCGGTGGTCTCCCTGTCCGAGAAGGAGAGCGTGACCTGGCCCTTGGCCGCTCCGCTCACGCCCTTCAGCCACTCGCTGACTCCGCGCCGCGCGGTGTCCTTCGCGCGCGCCTCGCTGGCGGACGTCAAGGCGATCAAGAACGCCTTCGGCGTGACAGTCAACGACGTGGTGCTGGCGGTCACGACGATGGCGCTGCGGCGCCACCTGGAAGAATGCTGCGATCTTCCCACGCGTCCCTTGGTGGCTTCCGTGCCGGTGTCGGCCCGCCAGGCCGGCGAGGACGCCCGCAGCCTCAACCGCGTCTCGGCCATGTTCATCGGCTTGCCGGTCCAGTTGGACGACGCGGTGGACCAGCTGCGCGCTGTCCACCGCGAATCGCTGGTGGCCAAGAAGATGATGTCGGCCATCGGCGCCAACCTTCTCGGCGACTGGGTGGAACTTCTACCGCCGCTGCTCTTCGCCCAGGCGATGCAGCTCTATTCGGCCCTGCACGTGGCCGAGCGCCACGCGCCGGTCCACAACCTGGTGGTCTCGAACGTGCCGGGGCCGCCGTTCCCCTTCTACGCCGGAGGGGCGCGCGTGCTGGCGGTCTATCCCCTGGGTCCCATCCTGGAGGGAGCTGCCCTCAACGTGAGCGTGTTCAGCTACGAGGACGCCCTCGACATCGGCGTCGTCACCTGCCCGGACCTCGTGTGCGGGCCGGACACCCTCAGCGACGGTATCGTCCGCGCCGTCACCGAGTTGTGCGACTTGGCGGTGATGGCCGCCTGACGGCGTCAAAGAGCCAGGCAGCCTGCGGAAAAACGACGCAGACGGACCCTTTTCCGCAGCCTGCTACTTGGAAGATTCCAGGACGTAGGCGAAGACGAGGGGCGCCACGATGGTGGCGTCCGACTCGATCACGAAACGCGGCGTGTCCACGCCGAGCTTCTCCCAGGTGATCTTCTCGTTCGGCACCGCTCCCGAGTAGGAGCCGTAGCTCGTCGTCGAGTCGCTGATCTGGCAGAAATAGCCCCACAGCTTGATGTGCTCGAGCTGGAGGTCCTGGCGCATCATCGGCACCACGCAGATCGGGAAGTCGCCGGCGATGCCGCCGCCGATCTGGAAGAAGCCGATGGACTTGTCCTTGGTGGTCTTCTCGTACCAGTCGGCGATCGACATCATGTACTCGATGCCCGAGCGCACCGTGTGCACGTTCTTCACCGTGCCGCGGATGCAGTGGGAGGCGTAGATGTTGCCGAGGGTCGAGTCCTCCCAGCCGGGCACGAAGATCGGCAGCTTCTTCTCACAGGCCGCCACCAGCCAGCTGTCGGCCGGGTCGATCTGGAAGTGCTGCTCCAGCACGCCCGAGTCGATCAGGCGGTAGAAGAACTCG
>JBHEPB010000016.1:0-5194 GCA_046260515.1 Binatia bacterium | reverse complement strand
GGGCGGAGCAGGCTGCCCCGCCGCAGACGTCCACCACCGCTCCGGTGGTCTTGAGGAACTCCGACTTCTGGACGCGCGCATCGGGATCGCTGCGCGGGCAGGAGTGCGGGTCACCCGTGGAACTGACGCAGGCCTCGAGGTCGATCCACTCCGGATCCATGTTGGTGATCGACTCGGGCGTCACGTTGCCGATCGGCGGCGCCGGGTTGCCAGAATCCCAGATCACCACGGCCGACCCGTCGAAGGGATAGGCCGGGATCGCCGGAATGTCGTAGTAGGGCGTCACTTCCGGCACGATCTTCGACATGTCCAGCACCGGCGTGTGGATGTGGGCGCCGTTGCTGCGCGCGGCAATTTCCACCGTGACCGGCGCCACCTGGTGGTCGCCGAAGGCGACCTGGTAGAGGATCTTCTTGGCCGGCGTACCGGCGTAGGGATCCGCCAGCATGTGGTTGATGTGGCCGTTCGGATCGGTGCGGTCCCAGATCACCTGCGCAACCGACAGCAGCATGTTGCGGTCGCTGGCCGACGGGTAGGTCGGGATGAGGAAGCCCTCCTCGTAGATGTCGAAGTCCACGCTGCGGTGCAGCAGCGTGCTGTAGTTCATCCCGGGAACGCCGAGCGACAGGCGCGTGAGGTCCTGGGCGAATGCCGCAACCACGCCGCCGAGGATGCCGCCCTGGCTGTTGCCGTCGTAGAACAGGTCGCTGGTGTCCAGCATCGACTCGCCGCCCACCTGGAAGGCCGGGTGGCTCGTGAAGCCGTTGGCATGCTTCAGCAGGCGGCCGAGGTAGAGCATGTTGAGGACGCCCTGGTGCTGGCGGTCGATGAAGTTGGGGAACTTCGAGAAGTCCGCCAGCACTTCGAAACCGACGTACCCCTGATCGCCGCTGGCGAAACCGGTCCAGTCGGTGGCGCAGAACACCATGTTGTGCTCGTTGGCCATGGCGCGCACGTTGCCGGCCGTCACCTCGGTGTGACTGCCCAGCAGGCCGTGGCCGTAAAGCGAGATGCGGGCCGGGATGGCCGGCGCCGCGCCGCCGGTGTTGGCCGAGCGCGGGATCACGCAGCGGAAGCTCGCCGTGAAGAAGTCACCGTCGTTGCGCGGAACGCCGTAGACGTCGGTGCGCAGCACGGACCCGGGGATGCCGGCATCGGTCAGGTAGAGGGGAACCTGGAAGGTCCCGTCCACGCGACGGAACATGTTGGCGTCGTCGCCGATCAGCGGCTCGGTGGTCGAGGCCACGTTGAAGGTCGGGGCGGCCGAACCAAGGATGTCGAAGGCGTCGTCGCGCATGGCCAGCAGGCGACCGGCCGTGCTCTCCGAGCTCTGGGTGGTGAAGTCCCAGGCCAGGTAGAGGTTGTTGCGCGCGATGCCGTGGCCCTCCAGCGTGGTCAGCATCTCTTCCATGTGGGCGCGGCGCGCCTCGACCGGCAGGATCGTGGAGGGCGTGTTGTCGCGGTAGAGCGCGAACTCCGCGCTGGCGGGCAGCACGTTGCCGAGGCTGTCCTTGATGTTGCGCATCGCGACGATGTAGCGGCGCCCCTCGAGGAGATTGCGGCCGACGCGTCCGATGATGAGCTGGTCGTCCACCGTCGCGCCGCGCTGGTCGCGCTCTAGCCACAGGAGCTGCTGCTCGCCGGTGACGGCATCGACGAGCACCACCGGGGTGTTGCTGTCCAGGGACTGGGCGAGGTCGGTGATGGGAGCGGCCCCTGTCTCGTCGAGGTCGATGTCCGTGTCGTTCATCAGCAGCATGGCGCCGATGCTGAAGCCGTCCGCGTCGTTCCAACGCTGGGGCGCCACGTGCTTGGAGTTGTTCTTCGGCAGCGTGGATGGGCCGATGGCCAGGCGGTGGCCCGAGGGGGTCTCGGCGCCGGAGACCGAGAAATAGTCGTTGGGGAACGGAAGGCCGCAGCGGGTCCCATCCAGCGGATCGCAGGGCGAGGCGACGGCCTCCCGGATCTGCGCGGCTGCGGCGGCCACGAACGTGGCCGCGTCGGTGCCGACGACGGTGGTGAAGTCTGCGCACTTGCCCGCCAGCTTGGTGGCGACCTCCGTGGTGCCCGCGCTGAAATCGAAGTTGCAGCCGGTCTCCACGCACTTGGCAATGCTCCCGAGGGACTTGCTGAAGTGCTTGCTGGACTCCTTGGCCGCCGTCACCAGGCACTTCTTGCCGTCGTCGTCGGCGGCGGTGTAGCGCGATCCATCGGCGTCGAAGGTGCGCTCGCTCAGCAAGCGGGCCTGCCACTGGCAGGATTCCGTCGCGTGGAACCCGAACTGGAGGACGGTGTAGGGACCGTAGCCGGCGTCCGCCACGGCGGCGTTGTCGTCGCACTTGGCGCGCGTGGCCGTGTTGGCCTTGATCGTGGCCTTCGAGATCTTGGCGACGGCTTTCGGGTCGGCGCACTTGGCGCCGGTGCTCTTGAAGCACTTGGCCTGGCTGCCGGCCACCACCTTGGCGCACTTGGCCACGGCCTTGACGTAGCCCTGGGCGCACTTCTGGCCGGGCGTGGGCGCCGCGGCGGCTGGAGAAACGATCGCTGCCGGCAAGGCGGCGAGCAGGGCGGCGATCACGAAGGCTTTGGTCGATTTTTGGTACAAGCGGGTATCCTCCCCATGCTGGTCTAACTCATGGTGCTCTTGAATCGCGCGAGTATGGACCGGCGCCACGAGCTAAGGGAAGCCCCGTTTGCTTGATCGTTGCCCCCGGGCCATCCAGAATCCGTCCACGCAGATGAGTGCCGGGCGGCGACAGGACCCCACGTGAGCACACCGCCTTGCCAGGTCCTGGAAACCTTCGCCCGCGTCGCCCGCCGGACCCGGCGACGCAGCGCGACGGGCCGGGCCCTCGCCGGTCTTCTCGCTTTCACGGCGGCGGCCTGCTTCGACACGGCGGCGCCGCCTTCCGAACCTTCCGATCCTTTCGGTATCGCCGGAGTCGCCGCGGTCCCCTGCGTCGCCTTGCCGGAGACGACCCCGGCCCTCAGCGTGGCCGGCCCGCACTACCCCAAGTGCGCGGATTCCGTGCGGCACGCCTGCGAACGCTCGGGCGCGGTGGGCGGGCCCATCGCCCGCCAGGTGAGATGCCAGCGCTTCACCGTCGTTGTCGCCGTCCCCCTTCCGCCCACGATAGCGACCCCGGAATCGCCCGAAGTCGCCCTCTTCCGCACCACCCTGCTCCTGCGCAGCCTCTTCCTGCCCGAGGGAGAACAGGCTTTGCTGCGCGCGCTCGCCGATTACCTTCGCCTGAGCCCGCAAGAGCCCTTCACCTTCGGAACCCGCGTGGACGTGTCCGAAGACGGCTCGATGTCGCTGAGGCTGCAACCCAAGGGCGGGGGCGGCCGGCTCATGCTGATGTACAAGCTCGATCTCTAGCCGCAGACGCCCGGCCCCGAATCCTATAAGGAAGGCAGGATGTCGGGCACCGAACTTCGCTCCCAGGTGGGCCAGGGCGTGGGGCGACTGCACGGGCTCGGGGACGCCGACCGCCGCGCGGTGTGGACGGCGTTCTTCACGCTGCTCACCATCGTAGCCGCTCACGCTGTGCTGGAGACGGCGCGTGACACCCTGTTCCTGCGCGACCTGCCGGTGGGTTACCTGCCCTGGGCCTACTTCGGCATCGCTTCGCTGTCGCTGGCGACGGCCCGCTGGAGTTCGAAGCTGCCCCGCCTCCACTCCCCGAGCCGCGTGCTGGCGGCCACGCTGCTGGTGGGAGCCTCGGGGACGGCGCTGTTCTGGCCGGTGGTGAAGGTCCCGACGGTGGCGAGCCTGGTGTCGCTCTACATCTGGACCGGGGTGCTGGTGTCGGTGGTGGTCACGCATTTCTGGGTGGCCCTCTCCAACCGGATGGACGTGGGCCGCGCACGCCGTGCCTACCCGCTGGTGGCGGCCGGCGGCATGCTGGGCGCCACCTTGGGCTCCCTGCTCGCGGGCGCGGCCCTCACGGTGACGGGGCCGCGAGCGCTGCTGCCCCTGGCAGCCGGGTTGTTCGCGCTGGCGGCCGTCCTCGTGGCGCTGGCCGGCGATTCCGCCGCGGCGCCCGAGAAAACCGCGGGCGACGCCGGCGCCGATCCGGCCGTCGCGTCACCGAACACGCCGCAGGCTCCGGCATCGCCCGCGACTCCCGCAGCGCCCGCCGCCGACAAGGCCGAGAAGGCCCCGGGCCTCCGCCAGATCTGGGCGGATCCTTACCTGAGACGCATCCTGCAACTGGCCGCCGCCGCGCCCGTCGTCGCGATGGGCATCGACTTCATCTTCAAAAGCCTGGTGGTCGAGCAGGTGGCGGACGCGGACCTCGGCCCCTTCTTCGCGCGCTACAACTTCGTGGTCAACGGCGCCGCCCTGCTCTTCCAGTTCGCGCTGGCGCCGCGCATCCTGCGCAACGTGGGCGTGGTCGGCAGCCTTTGCCTGCTGCCGGGCGCCCTCGCGCTGGCGGCGGGCGGCGTCGTCGCCACCGGCACCCTGCCCGCTGCGCTCGTCCTTCGCGGCACCGACGGCATCCTGCGCCACTCGCTGCAGCGCACCGCCACCGAGATCCTCTTCCTGCCCCTCACCGCGGCCACGCGCGCGGCCTTGCGCGCCCTGGCCGAATCGATGGGCCAGCGCGGAGGGCAGATGGCCGGCTCCCTGCTGATCCTGGCCACCATCGCCGCGGGCGCAGCGCCGGCGGGACTCGCGGCCGGCGTCGCGGTGCTCTGCGCGCTGTGGCTGCTGGCCACGCTGCGCCTGCAGAAGCACTACGTGGCGCGTTTCCGCAGCCAGCTTCGCACCCTCTCCGCGACCGGCAGCCCGGCGGTTCCCGACCTCGACATGCAATCGCTGGAACTGCTGGTGAGCGCCCTCGGCTCCTCCAACGACGCCGAGGTGCTGGCGGCGCTGGACATGCTGGCCGGCTTCGGACGCACGCGCCTGGTGACTCCGCTCATCCTTTTCCATCCGTCCACCGCAGTGGTGAAGAAGGCCCTCGCACTCTTCGAGGATCCCTGGCGCGACGACGTCCAGGAAATGCGCCGCCGCCTTCTCGACCACCAGGACGCCGAGGTGAGGGCCGCGGCGCTGAGGGCTCTGGTGGCCGGCGGCTACGAGCGTTCCATCGTGCGCACCGTGCTGCGCAGCGACCGCTCCCCGCTCGTGCGCTACACGGCCCTCACGCTGTGGACCGGCTTCCAGGATTCGGGCGCGGCGGGCCTC
>JBHEPB010000188.1:0-18457 GCA_046260515.1 Binatia bacterium | reverse complement strand
AGTGCAATCACACGTTTATTCTTGAGACTTTGCGGCACGTCGCCCTGTACGATCCGCAGCGCCAGCCCCTCGGCAATGGCCGTTTTACCGACGCCCGGCTCGCCGATCAGCACCGGGTTGTTCTTGGTGCGGCGCGAGAGCACTTCCACGCAGCGGCGGATTTCCTCGTCGCGACCGATCACGGGGTCGAGCTTGCCGGCGGCAGCGGCTTCGGTGAGATCGCGCCCGTACTTGGTGAGCGCGTCCATGGTCGCTTCGGGATTGCCCGACTGCACGGTCGAGCCCTGGCGCAGTTCGCGCACGATTTTTTCGACTTCGGCGGTCTTGATGCCGGCCTCGGCGAGAATGGTGCCGGCCTCGCCCTTGTCGGAGAGCAGAGCGAGCAGGAGATGTTCGACGCTGACGTAGGAATCGCCGAAACGTTCCATCGCGCGGCTGGCTTCGCGAAGGATTTTCGCGAAGCGGGTGCCGGCATGCAACTCGGCGCCGCCGGGCGCGGTGGCCAGGCGCGAAAGTGCCGTTTCGACGCGAGCTTTCAGCGCGGAGGGTTCGCGGCCGAGACGACGCACGATGGTCGAGACGAGGCCTTCGCCCTGAGTGAGAAGGGCCAGCAGCAGGTGCTCGGGCTCGACCGTCGTGTTGTTGCGGTCGAGGGCGAGACCCTGGGCCTCGGAGATGGCGGCTTGCGTCTTCTCAGTGAAGTTTTTCTCCATGCTTGCGGGTCTCCCTTGGCGTCGCGGGATGGCGATGCCGCAGCGAAGTTAATCACGCTGGCGCCGGCGGCAACCGTGGTCCTGCCCGGTTCGGCAGGCTGCGGCCTCGGCGCGGCCCCCTCATTCGCCCTGTCGCTTCGCAGCGCCTAGGATACCGCTGCTTTCGGCCCCAGGCGGCCGCCGACGGAGCGGGTGGGCCGCTGCCGCAGGCAGAAGGCGCCGCCCCCGAGGAAAGGACAGGAACCGTGGAAGACAAAGACAGACTGGGAGACAAGCTCCACGACAAGGGCAAGGCCGACGAGGACCGCTACATCGCCGAGCAGGAGCGCAAGCGGCTGGAAAGGCTTCGGGCCGCCCAAGCCGCCAGGTCGACCGGCAGCGGAGCCTGCCCCCGCGACGGCAGCGCGCTCGTTCCCCACAGCGAGAACGGCGTCACCGTGGAGGCCTGCCCCACCTGCAAGGGCATGTGGGTCGATCCGGGCGAACTCAAGCTCGCCGTCAAGCAGAAGAACGAGGCCGCCCTGCTCCACTGGGTACGCTCCCTCTTCGGGGCCTGATCCCTTGTTCACCGGAATCGTCGAGGACGTCGGCTGCATCTCCCGCTGCGCGGACCTGCCGGCAGGACGACGAATCGTCGTGGCGACCTCGCTGCCCGCTGCCGACTTCGCGCTCGGAGAGAGCATCGCCATCGCGGGCGCCTGCATGACGGTGGTCGAGCGCGCCATCGGCGAATTCGCGGTGGACGTGTCGGCCGAATCTCTGCGCCGCACCATCCTGGGAGAGCTTGGCACCGGCGACGCAGTCAATCTCGAAAGGGCCATGCAGCTCGGCGACCGCCTCGGCGGCCACATGGTTTCCGGTCACATCGACGGCACCGGCACGGTCGATGCGATCCGGCCCGAAGGCGAGTCCTCGATCTTCACCTTCCGCATCGACCGCGCGCTGATGCCCATGCTGGTCGAGAAGGGATCGGTGGCGGTGGACGGCATCAGCCTCACCTGCTTTCACTGCCGCGATGACCGCTTCGATGTCGCCGTCATTCCCCACACGCTCGCGGTGACGACTCTCGGCAGCCGGACGGCCGGCTCGCGGGTGAACATCGAGGTGGACGTGATGGGCAAGTACGTGGCGCGCCTCGTGGACGCGGCCATCGCCGCGCGGCTGCCCGGGCAGCAGCCCCTTCCCGAGTAGGGCCGATTCGTTGCGGGCCCCGAGCTTCGGGGAAAAAGTTCCCTCGTCGTCGTCCGGCGCCGTGCGTCCTTCCAGGCAGCCACCCCTTTGGCAAAATGGCTTCCCGCCGTGCGGCGACAGGCTTGCATCCCGGAGGAGAGGGAGCGATGGTTCGCCCATGCATTTGGACAGGCCTTCGCCGGGACCGCTGGCCACCGCCACCGAGCGCATCGTGGCCAAACTCGATCCTGCGGCGGTGATGCTCTTCGGATCCCAGGCTGCAGGACGGGGTAGACCGTCGAGCGATCATGACTTTGCCGTCCTCTTGGCGGGAACCCGGCCTGGCTGGGAACCAATCCGGCGGCTTGAGTCGGACCTGGAAGAGACCCTCGGTACGGAAGTCGATCTTGTGGTGCTTAATGACGCTTCGCCGGTCGTCGCCATGCAGGTGTTTCGGGAAGGGCGGCTTCTTGCCTGCCGCGATGCGCAATCCCTCGAGAATTTCGCGGTCCGGACGTTGACGGATTACGCCGACCTGAAGATGACCCGGGCGCCGATTGATGGCGACGAGGCCCCGGTGACCTCCGACATTCTGCTCGCGAAACTGGGCTCGATCGCACGATGCGTTGCCCGGATCCGGGATGTCACCCGCGGTGACCCTGCCTCCGTGCGCGACCTCGACGTCCAGGAGATCGTGATCCTGAATCTTCAACGCGCGATCCAGGCTGCGCTGGACCTGGCGGCCCATCTTCTCTCGGCGCGGGATTGGGGCCTTCCCGACTCTCTCAAGGCGCACTTCACCATCCTCGAGCAGCACGCAGTGATCGGCGCCGAACTGGCGGACCGGTTGCGGGCGATGATCGGGTTCCGAAACATTGCCGTTCACGAGTACCAGGAACTGGAGTTGGGGATCCTGGAACAAGTGGTCGCCGAGCACCTGACCGACTTCGAGGAATTCTCGGACGCGATCAGGAACGCGGTTCCACCGGACCGCTGATCCGTCGCCGCAGATCTGTCCGTTTCAGAAGGACTACGGCACCGGCAACGGAAGACATTCGCAGCCCGAGCTGCAGTACTCGCCCTCGCTGCAGGGCGTCAGCTGTTCACGAGACGAATCTTCGTCTCCGGGTGCCGCATCCTCGCGGCGCGACCAGGCAGGCCTCAGGCGCCCGCGGAAAAGGTTTCCGTGTAGTCGTCCAGCGCCGCGCGGATCACCTCGTAGGCGTGCTCGCGGCCGTAGATGCGGTCGATGGAGACCGAGGAGAAGTCGCGGGGGTCGGTCAGCTTGTAGGTGAGGAAGTAGTGCTGGATGCGGCTGACGAGGGCCGGGGGCAGGCCCGAGATGTCGTCCACGTCGGCCCACAGCGCATCGTTGACCAGCACCGCCAGGATCTTGTCGTCGGCCTCGCCGTCGTCGATCATCTGCAGGCCGCCGACCACGCGGGCGGTGAGGATGATGTCGCCGTGGGTGATCGGGCGCTCGCTCAGCACGCAGATGTCCAGAGGATCGCCGTCGCCGCGCACGGCCTTCGGCACCAGGGCGCCGACCCTGTCCCCGCAGTAGGTGCGCGGGATGAACCCGTAGAGCATGGGCGGATGCGACGACGTGCGCTGGGGCCGGTCCACGCGCAGGTAACCGGTCTCCTTGTCCACCTCGTACTTGACGAGATCGAAGGGCGTCATCTCGATGTAGGCGAGCACGCGGCTCGGAGCCTCGGGTCCGGGATCGAGGCCGTGCCAGGGATGCGGTCGCCAGCTGACGAAACTTTTGTGGGGCATGGGCGGCGGAGGGTAGAGCCGCCCGCGGAAAGTGCAATGCGCGCCCGGGCCCGCCTTGCGAACGGGGCCATCCCCGCCGGCTCTGGCTCAGTCCTCGGCGGTGAGGAAGGGCAGGATGGCCTGCAGGGGGTTCACCTGGGAGTCGAGGGTCTTGCCGATGCCCGACAACAGGCCCATCACCCTCAGCACCAGCATCAGGTCGGAAGGTGCCCTCACCAAGGGATTCGATCGCAGGGCCGCCAGAAACTCTTCCTGAATGCGGTCGATCATGGCCTGGTCGGCGTAGGCTTTGCCCGTGTGCAGGGCCTGGCCCAGGAACAGTTCCCCGAGGGCCACGAAGGTATCGTCGCCGCCGTCACGCAGGCGGAAGCCGAGGGCGCGGAAGGCCTCGCCGATGGCGTGCGGCTGCTTGGAGATGATGGCCATCGCCAGGCGGATGACGCCGCCGCGCAGCTCGGGCGTGAACTCCTTGGAAAGGCCGAGGTCCAGCACCACCAGCACGGGCCCGGATTCCTCGCGCCGCACCAGCAGGTTGCCGGGATGCGGATCGCCGTGGAAGAAGCCGTGCTCGAGGATCTGCTGCACGCAGCAGCGGGTGAGAAGCGCGGCGACCTCGTGCCGGTCGATGCCGAGCCGCGCGAGGCCCTCGAGGTCGGTGATCTTCACGCCCTCGATGAAATCCATCGTCAGCACGTGGCGGGACGTGAGCTCGGCGATGGGAACGGGAAAGCGAACGGATAGATCGCCGGCGAAGTCGGCGGCGAAGCGGCGGGCATTGGCTGCTTCCCTCTCGAAGTCGAGTTCGAGAGGAATGAGGTGCTGGATCTCCTGGAGGACGACGCGCAGGTCGAAGTTGCGCTCGATGCGCACCAGAAGGTGGACGAAGAAGGCGAAGTTCGCGAGGTCGGTGGCCACCACGCGGTCGATGTCGGGGTACTGGACTTTGATGGCCACGTCGCGGCCGTCGAGCGTGGTGCCCCGGTGCACCTGGGCCAGGGAGGCCGCCGCCACCGGCACTTCGCCCACGTGTGCAAAGCAATCGTCGAGGCGGCGCCTGAGGCTCGCCTCGATGTGGGGACGGATGACGGACCAGGGGCGGGCGGGAACACGGTCCTGCAGTTCTGCGAGAACCTCAATGAAGCGGGCCGGCAGCACGTCGGCGCGGCTGCCCATGAACTGGCACACCTTGATGAGGAGGCCTTCCATGCGTACGGCGGTGTCGCGCAGGCGCCGCGAGGCCCTGTCGTTCTGCCGGTCGTACCAGTCCGGGCGCGCACTGCCGCCGGTGAGGCGACCCCAGACCTGGCGGGTCTTGTAGTCGGTGTAGACGAGGACGACGAGGCGGGCGACGTCGAGAAAGCGTCGCACTCGCACCATCGGCGGCAGAGGGCGAGATCGTGAGTTCGGCTGCGCCGCAGCGGGCGTTGCTTCTCGGGGAGAGCCGTCGTTCAAGGCCGCTGCGACCCGGTCACCGGCCGCGACGGCCTTCGCGCTCGAGTTCGTCCACGCGCTCGGAGAGGCGCCGCGTGGCGCTGGTGGCCTTCCACGCGAACACGAAGATCAGCAGGAAGATGAGGCCGTAAGCCGCGCCCACGTGCTGGAGCTGCCTCAGGGCGAGGGCGTCACTGGCGGAAGGGGCCTGGATCTGGGCGTTGGTCTCGTTCACGGAAAGGGCTCCTATCGTGCGTTCGCGGCCGCGTCGGCCTGCAGATCGCCCTCGAGAAGTTCGACGCGGCTTTCGGTCCTCAGCTGGGCGAGCTTGAGGCCCCACAGCCACAGCACCAGCACGAGGTAGGTGCCGAAGCTGAGCAGCAGGGCGGCGACCATGCGCGGGTCGTCGATGCCGCCCTCGGGATTGCGGATGACCTGGGGATGGATGGTGCGGAACAGGCGCGTCGCCATCATCACCAGCGGGACGGTGGCGGTGCCCATCAGGGCGAGCACGGCGGCGTAGCGCGGCGCCATCTCGTTGTCGCGGGCGAAGGTGCGCAGCAGCAGGTACGACGCGAACTCCAGCCACAGCACCAGGAAGGTGGACAGCCGCGCGTCCCAGGTCCACCAGGTTCCCCAGGCCGTGTGGCCCCAGATCGATCCGGTACCGATCACGATGGTCGCGAAGAGCATGCCCACCGACACGGCGGCGTGTGCGGCGTGGTCCCAGTCGGCTCGCCTCGTCTTCAGGAAGACGGCGCTGGCCAGGCCGGCCACGGCGAAGGCCAGGTAGCAGACCACGGCGGCGGGAACGTGCCAGTAGAAGATGCGCTGGCTCAGCCCGAGGGTGGCGTCGGTGGGAACCCAGGCGAAGATGGCGAAGAGCGACGCCAGCACCAGGGGCAGCGCCAGCGGGGGTGCGAGTCGCAGAAGCCATCGCTGGAGGGAATCGACCATCGGATCCGTTAGGGAGTCGCCGCGCCTGGTGAAAGCGGCTACTTCCGCGCCAGTGTGCTCGGCCCGCCGGGCGGAGTCCACCGGCCGAGGCGGGAAGGAGCCCGGCCTCAGTCCACCAGCACGAACTCGAAGAGCATCCAGCCGCCGGTGACCGCGAGCACGTCGAAGCCGACGAGGAGCTGGCCGCCGAGGCCGAGGTCGCCGAGGCCGGAGCCGGCCAGCACCGCCTGTGTGGACTGCACGGCGACGATGAGCAGGGGAATCTGCAGCGGCAGCACCAGCAGGGGCAGCACCATCTCGCGGGCGCGGGTCCCCAGCGCGGCCAGGGCGAAGAGGGTGCCGGTGGCGGCCAGACCGACCGTGCCCGCGGTCATCACGGCCGCGAGCCCAATGGGATTGGCGAGCAGGGAAACGCCGTAGAGCAGGGAGAAGACCGGCAGCAGCAGGGCCTCGAAGGCCAGCAGCAGGATCACGTTGACGGCCAGCTTGGCCAGGAAGATCGACCCGCGGTCCAGGGGAGAGGTGAGCAAGCCTTCGATGCAGCCGTTCTCGCGCTCCACGAGAAAAGTGCGGCCGAGGGCCAGCACCGAGGCGAACACCACCGACACCCACAGGATGCCCGCGGCGAAGCGCCCGGCCTCCTCCGGCGACAGGGCCAACGAGAAGTCGAAGATCACCAGCACCAGCAGCCCGAGCACGAAGAGCGCAGGCAGCGTTTCGCGGGAGCGGGTCTCCAGCACGAGGTCTTTCCAGAGCAGGGCGAGCACGTCGGGTCCGATTCTCCAGGCCGCGGGGGCGCTCAGCGCGCCGGCGACGCTTCCACGTAGCGCATCGCCACGGTTTCCGTGTAGCGCACCGTCACCAGCGAGGCATTGGGTTCGGCGTCGGCGCCGCTGTCCCAGCCGACGCGGCCGCGGTCGAGAACGACGCTGCGGGTAGCAGACTCCAGGGCCCTGGCGATGTCGTGGGTGGCCATCAGCACGGTCACGCCGCTGGAGCGCAGGCGCGCGAGGATCGTCGAAAGCAGCTCGGCGCCCTGGGGATCGAGGCCGGTCAGCGGCTCGTCGAGAAGAAGCAACTCGGGCTCGTGGAGCAGGGCCCGCGCCAGGCCGAGACGCTGCAGCATCCCTCGGGAGAAGGTCGAGACGCGCCTCGAGGCGAAGCGCTCCAGGCCCACCTCGGCCAGGAGGCCGGCTGCACGGCCGGCGTCGCGCACGCCGAAGAGGCGTCCGTAGTAGGCCAGGTTCTCGAGCGCGTCGAGGTCGCGGTACAGGAAGGCGTCGTGGCCAAGATAGCCGATGCGCCGGCGCAGGGCGGCGTCGGCGGGAAGCCGCACGCCGAACAGTTCCACGGTGCCCGCGTCCGCGCGCAACAGCCCCGCCAGCGTGCGCAGCAGGGTGCTCTTGCCGGCGCCGTTGGGCCCGAAGAGGGCCACGCACTCGCCGCGCTGCACGTCGAGGTCGATGCGGCGCAGGACGGGAACCGCGGCGAAGCGGCGCTCCAGCGCGCGGACGGACACGGCCGCGGTCGGCGACGGGATGGCGGGCATCGTTCGTTTCGGGCTCGCGCTCAGGCCGGCCGCCCGAGGGGCATGGCGCCGCCCGCGCGCCGTGGCCTGGAAAGAAGCCACAGCACGTAGAAGAGGTGGCTGGCCGCGGCTGCTGCCCACAGGAAGAGGTCGAGGCTGCCGGTGGCCGCCGCGAAGAGCAGGGCATAGGCGATGCCGTCGCGTTGCACGAAGCGCGACACGAACTCGTCGCCGGTGGCCGAAGTATCCCCGTGCGGCGCGCCGGCCGGCAGTGGAATCCCCTCTTCGCCCAGGTAGCGCGCATCCTCGCGGCGCCTGGCCTGCCAGGTTCCCTTCAGCACGAAGACGTAGGCCACGCCGGTGCTGAGCAGCACCCCGGTGGTAGCGATGAAGGCCAGCAGCATGGCGTTGTCGCCGCGCGCCGGACCGCCGGCCAGGCTCCACAGCAGGGCGATGTGGAGGATGGTGTCGCCGGCGAGGTCGAGTTTCTCGCGCACGTCGTTGTCGGAAAGGCTGGCCCTCGCCAGGACGATGCCCGAGGCGCCGATGAGGCGCGCCAGGAAGTAGAGCACGGCCCCCAGCAGTCCCTGCGCGTAGCTTCCGCCGCCGAGAACCCAGGCGGCGCCGAGGCCGAAGGCGAGCTTGACCGCCGAGATGCCCGCCGGCCCGAGGGCCGTCGCGCCGAAGGCCCGGGCCAGCACCGGCGCGAAGGTGGGTCGAAGCCGGAGCAGCGGCAAAACGCCGTGGGGACCGAAGAGGTTCTCGATCAGCTTCTCCTCGGCGTGGGCGGTGGAGACGTTGTCGCTCAGGCGCTGTTCGCTGCGCGCATCGAGGTCCATCGCCGGCGTGCGCGCGTCGAGGAAGGCGGCCAGTGCGACGGCGGCCGAGGTGGCGCCGAGCTGGCGCGCGACGGCGGCGGCTTCGGCGCGGCCCACGCGGGCCACGGGCACCGACACGCAGCCCCGTTCGCAGACGCGGCCGAAGATGCGCGAGTAGGGCGCATCGCGGATGGCGACGATGGCGCTGAGGGACAGGTACCACTCGGCGGCCACCACCATCAGCCCGCGCTCTTCGTCGCCGCTCACGGCGTCCGTCTCGTACTGGTCGGCAAACTGGTCGGCCGGCAGGCAGGCGGCGTCGTTTTCGACGAGTCCGCGGATCTCGGCGCCGAGGGCCCGGCGCTCGGGCGGGAAGACCACGACGACGTCCATTCCCAGCGTCTTGCCGGCCTGGACGTGACGCTCCACCGCCGGCACTCCTGCCAGGGTGGCCATCGCACCGCGCGTGCTGACGAGAACGACGAGCGTCTTGGGCATCACCGCAAGGTATATCGGGCTGCCGGGCTGGAATCGAGCGTGAACCGGGGGATCCTCGCTCCCGAGCCGGGCGCGAGGCTCCCTTGCTGCTGCACGCCCACCGGCACGCTTGCCACGCTTTCCGCGGTCCGCGAAACTCCCCGCCATGCCCAGTCGCGATCAGCTCCTGACCAATTGGGGCGCCGTCCTCGGCACCCAGAACCTTCCCCAAGGCGCCGAGATGGATCTGGTTTCGCGCTGGCTCCTCATCATCCGCGCCAGCGTGTTCCCCATGACGCTGTGTTCGGCGCTGATCGGCGGGCTGCTGGCGGTCGGCGCCGCCGACGCGAGCTTCGGCTGTTTCCTGCTGGCTCTGGTCGGCCTCCTCGTCGCCCACAGCGCCAACAACATGATCAACGACTACTTCGATGTGGTCGGCGGGGTGGATACCGAGGGCTACGTGCGCACGGTCTACGCGCCCCACCCCATCCTGTCGGGGCTGATTTCCAAGGGCGGGCTGCTCGCGGCCATCCTCGTGGCCAACCTGGTGGACTTGTGGATCCTGGTGGAGCTGGTGCAGAGGCGGGGATGGCCGGTGGCCGTCTTCGCGCTGGCCGGCCTCTTCATCAGCGTCTTCTACGTGGCCCCGCCCTTGAAGTTGAAGCACCGCGGCCTCGGCGAGCCGGGCGTGGCGGTGGTCTGGGGGCCGCTGATGATCGGCGGCACCTACTACGTGACGACGGGAGAGGCGCCGCTTTGGGTCTTCGTGGCGAGCCTGCCGTACGCGATCCTGGTGACCACGGTGCTGTTCGGCAAGCACGTGGACAAGCACGACTCGGACAAGGCCAAGGGCATCCGCACGCTGCCGGTGATTCTCGGAAAGGAGAAGGCCCTGCACTGGACCCGCGTGATGATGACGGCCTACTTCGCGCTGGTGGGCCTGCTGGTGCTGACCGGCGTCGTGGGCGTGTGGTGCCTCGTCACGCTGGCGGCCCTGCCGCGTCTGATGGAAACCCTGGACACCTTCCGTAAGCCGCCGCCCGACGGGCCGCCGCCCGGCTATCCGTTGTGGCCGCTGTGGTACGTGGCGTGGGCTTTCCGCCTCAACCGCCGCGCGGGAGGGCTCCTCGTCCTCGGCCTTCTGCTGGACGCGGTGATCCCGCTGAGGATCTCCCTCCAGGGCTGAGCCTCCCGCGTTTTGCCCGCCGATCGGGCATCTGGGCTGCGACAAAGGCATGCCCGGACTTCCGACAACGGGAAGACGTCGCCAGCACCGGGAATGTGGCGTGGCGGGACCGGCGACCCAAGTGCTCGTAACGATGGTCTTTCCTCTGCCCGAGGCGCCTGAGGTTGGCGGGCTGCATGCCATGGCACGACCGTTGCTCGCCCTCTTTCGTGCTCGGAATGGTGCTCACCGCCGGCGGGGCACGCGGCGCTTACCAGGCCGGCGTGCTGCGCCGGATTTCGGAGGTTCCCTCCCTTCGCGACGGGCCGTCGCCGTTTGCCGTCATCACCGGGGCTTCGGCGGGCGCCATCAACGGTAGCGCCCTGGCTTCGCGGGCGGCCGACTTCGGCGATGCGGGCGCTGACATCGCACGGATGTGGTCGGAGCTGCGCATCGAGAGGGTCTTCCGCTCCGACGTTCCCGCGCTTCTTTCCACCGGGGCCGGCCTGGCGCGGGATTTCATTCTCGGCGGCCTGACGGGTTCGACCGTCACCACGGGCTTCTTCGACACCTCGCCCCTGGAAGAATTCCTCGCCACGGTGTTCCCGCCCCGTGGCATCGCGGAGGCGATCCGTCGCGGCCACCTCTACGCCGTGGCCGTCACCGCCACGAGTTACCATTCGGGACGCTCCTGGACCTTCGTGCAGGGCCGCCCGGGCCATCCCGTGTGGTCGAAGAGCCGGCGCGTGGTGAAGCCGGCGGTGCTTACCCATCGCCACGTGATGGCTTCCTCGGCCATTCCCATCCTCTTCCCGCCGGTGCGCATCGAGGATGTGGAGGGAGCGCCCTGGTTCGGCGACGGCGCGCTGCGGCTGGTGGCGCCCATGAGCCCCGCCATTCGACTGGGTGCTTCGCGCATCCTCGCGATCGGCATCCGTTCTTCAAAGGCCGCCGCATCGCTCGCCCAGCAGGAGGCCGGCGGCACGGCCCCCGCGGATTCCGAAGGGGGCTTTCTCGGCTGCCCGCCTCTTTCCCAGATTTGCGGAGTGTTTTTCAACGCCATCTTCCTCGACCACCTCGACGCCGACGTCGAGCACCTCAAGCGCATGAACGAGCTCCTCGCCAGTCACCTGCGCCCCGGCCATCCCCACGCGGCCGACGACGAGGCGGCGATGGACGTGGAAGGCATGAGGCCCATCGATCCACTCATCGTTTCGCCGTCCGAGGATCTGGCCCTGGTGGCCCAACGGTTCGCGCACCGCATGCCGCGGCTGCTGCGCTACGTGATGGACGGCCTCGGGATCCCCGACGCCCAGAGCGCCGACCTGACGAGCTACCTGCTCTTCGACGCCGCGTATACGCGCACGCTGATCGACATCGGCTGGCGCGACGCGGACGCGCGCATCGACGAGATCGAGGACTTCATCCGGAGCGCGGCGCCGCTTTCCCAGCCGGTGATGGCGACGCCGCGGCGCCTTCACCCGGTATCGCCGGCGGCCGGGCACGGCGCCTGATCCGGCTCTCGTCGCTCCTTGCGAACGAAGTTCTGGTTGCGTTGTTCAGCGCGTGACGAACAGCCAGCGGATGAAGAGGAATGCGAACACGAGGTCGGGCAGGCCGGCAAGGGCGGCTGCGACGGGCAGTTCGCCCGTCGCAGCCATCCAGGCCAGAAGTCCCCCGAACGACAGCTTGCCGGCGGCCGCGACGCCGAGGAAGGTGCGGTCGGCGCGCGCGGTGGCGGCCATCACGGCGTAACCGGCGCCGAACAGGAAGATCCAGATTCCCACCGTCCACAGCCACAGGGGGTGGGCGTCGGGGATTCCGAAAGCTGCGCGCAGATTCTGTCCAAGGGGGCTGAAGGCCGGCGCTCCGCCGATGTTCATCACCGCGGTGGCCGCCAGGATCCTGCGCATGGAAGGCGAGAGGGTTTCGCTGCTGGGCATGGAGTTTCCTCGTCGGCGGGCCGGGTGGTGTACTGTGCCGCCGCGGCAAAGGGAACCGGGAAACACTCACCCGATCGCGATGGCCACGGCTTGGAGGCCCGGCGGTTCCACGTTCCGGGCGGGACGGGCTAAGAGCCGTCCATGGGATTCCTCAAGGTCCTCCTGGGGCTGGTCGCGTTCCTTGCGAGCGCGGCGGTGGCTTTCGTCGAGCTGGCTCCGGAAACCGCGACCCGCTTCGCACTGGCCGCCGAAAGGAGCCGTTCCGGCCTTGTCCTCAGGGAGGCCCTGCTGGAGGGTGGCGATCGCTACGTTTACCTCGAAGGCGGCCGCGGCGAGCCGCTGATGCTCCTGCACGGCTTCGGCGCCGACAAGGACAACTTCACCCGCGTGGCGCGCTTCCTGACACCGCGCTACCGCGTGATCGTTCCCGACCACGTCGGCTTCGGCGAGTCCTCGCATCCGCCCGAGGCCGACTACTCGGCGACGGCCCAGGCCGACCGCCTCCATGCCCTCGCCCGGCATCTCGGCATCGCCCGCATCCATCTCGGCGGCAGTTCGATGGGCGGCCACATCGCGCTCAGCTATGCCGCGGCCCATCCCGACGAAGTGGCCAGCCTGTGGCTCATCAGCCCCGGCGGCCTATGGAACGCCACACCGAGCGAACTGGCGACGACCATTCGCGACACCGGCCGCAATCCGCTGATGGCGCGCAGCGCCGACGAGTACGCGGCGGTGGCGGACTTCGTGATGCACGACCCGCCCTTCATCCCGCGTCCCATGCTCGACGTGATGGCTCTGGAGCGCATCCGCAACTTCGACCTCGAGCAGAAGATCTTCGCCCAGCTCCAGGCCGACAAGCTCGAGGAGAGAATCCGCGGCCTGCCCACTCCCAGTCTCATCGTGTGGGGCCGTGAGGACCGCGCCCTGCACGTGGACACGGCCGGAGTGCTGCACGGCCTGCTTCCCAACTCGAAAGTCGTGATCCTGGAAGGCATCGGCCACCTGCCGATGATCGAGGCGCCCGAGCGCAGCGCCGAGGACTACATGCGCTTCCGGGCTACGAACCGCTGACGCGCCCGTGCCCCGCCGGTCCCGCGTCCCCCGTGGCGGCGGCCGGCGCCGTTTCCAATCCCGCCCGCTTCCGCCTAGGGTCCGGCCGCCGGTAAAGGCCCCTCCCTTTCGGATCGACGCCTGGCCGAGCCCTGATTCCAAGGAGTCCGTTTCATGCGAGAAGCCGTCATCGTCGCGAGCAAGCGCACTGGTCTGGCCAAGTCGTACCGCGGTTCGTTCAACGCGACCCGTCCCGACGAACTGGCGAGCCACGCCATCAAGGCCGCGCTCGAGCAGGTTCCCCAACTCGACGCGAAGGAGATCGAGGATTGCATCCTCGGCTGCGGCTTCCCCGAAGGCGCCCAGGGCATGAATATCGCCCGCGTCGCCGCCCTCGGCGCCGGTCTTCCCGAGACCGTGGCCGGCACCACCGTCAACCGCTTCTGTTCCTCGGGCCTCCAGGCCATCGCCATGGCCGCCCACCAGATCGTGAACGAAGGCGCCAGCGCCGCCATCGGCGGCGGCGTCGAGAGCATCACGATGGGACAGGGCAAGATGAACGCCGACGGCATCGTCAGCCAGAAGGTCTTCGACGCCTGGCCCGGCGTGTACATGGGCATGGGCGAAACCGCCGAGGTCGTCGCCGAGCGCTACAGCATCTCGCGCGAGGACCAGGACGCCTTCGCCCTGCGCAGCCAGCAGCGCACGGCGGCCGCCCAGGCCAGCGGCATCTTCAACGACGAGATTGCGCCGATGCAGGTGCAGTTCGCCAAGAAGGGCAACGACGGCAACATGGTGATGGAGGACAAGCTCGTCGATCGCGACGAGTGCAACCGCGCCAGCACCACCCTCGAGGCCCTGTCCAGCCTGGCTCCGTCCTTTCGTCCCACGGGAACCGTCACCGCCGGCAACGCCAGCCAGCTGAGCGACGGCGCTTCGGCCACCATCCTGATGTCGGCCGAGCGCGCCAAGGCCCAGGGCATCAAGCCCCTCGGCATCTACCGCGGTTTCGCCGTGGCCGGCTGCCGTCCCGAGGAAATGGGCATCGGCCCGGTGTTCGCCGTGCCCAAGCTCCTCCAGCGCGCCGGCCTCACGATGAAGGACATCGACATCGTCGAGCTCAACGAGGCCTTCGCTTCCCAGCTGCTCTACTGCATGCGCCAGCTCGGCATCAGCGACGAGCAGATCAATCCGAACGGCGGCTCCATCGCGATCGGTCATCCCTACGGCATGACGGGATCGCGCATGACGGGGCACCTCCTGTACGAGCTGCGTCGTCGCGGCGGCCGCTATGGCATTGTGACGATGTGCATTGGCGGGGGGCAAGGCATGGCCGCCCTCTTCGAAGCCTGCTGATCTCAGAGCGCGGAAAAGGGCCCATCTGCGGCGTTGGCCGGGGTGGGCGAGAGCTACGACGTACGGGAAGTACGCCTCCGCTCTCGCCCACCCCGGCCGCCTTGCATCTGGACCCTTTTGCGCGCTCTGGCGGGGCGCTGTCTCGAATCGCGCGGTTTGGCGGGGCGTTGTTTCGAGAACTGCACTTGTGAGGGGCGGCGTCTGGGCGGGTTTCGGTCGCGGGCGGGTCGGACTCGGCGGGGTTCGTGATAGAAGGCGGGGTGTGGACGACTTTCGGAAAGTGGTGCTGGTTGCCAGTGGGAGCAGTGCGGATCGGGCGATTGCGCTCGAGAGGCTGCTGTCGGCGGCGGCGGACCGGTCGGGGTGGTCGGGGCGGCTCGAGATCCGCCTGGGCGGCGTCGATGGTGGAGCGGGTCGCCTGAGCGATGCCGGCCATTCCGCGCTGGAAGAGGCGGGGATCGACGCGGCCGGAGTCGTGTGTCCCGATCTCGGACGCCGGCCCAATCTTCTCGAAGGAGCCTCGATCGTCGTTTGCGACCGAGGCGACGTGGCCGACGTGCTGGTGGACTGGGACGAGGCGGGCGAAGCCCAGTTCGTCTGTGTCGACGAGATCGATCCCCAGGCCGCGGAGACCGACGAAGACACGGCCGACCTGCCCATCGCGGACGAGGTCGGCGTTTACCAGGGCAAGATCGACGAGGTCCTGCGGCGCATCGTTTCGGAAGCGGCCGTCGACTGAACTTCGGACCGGCCGCTTCTTCCTTCCGGATTACTCGACGATCCAGACCGGCGTTCCCACCGGCACCGCTGCAGCCAGTTCGCGGGCATCTTCCGCGCCCAGCGCGATGCAGCCCTTGGTCCAGTCCTTCCCCGACTCCTGTTCCGCGGGGCGATCGTTGCCGTGGATGCCGATGGCGCTGCCGATGCCGAGCGGCTTGCCGTCTTCGATCGGGATCCTGCCGCGTGCGACTTCGCTGTCGTAGGCCCTTCGGTCGGCTTCGTTCGGGTAGTCGAGGGCGAGGAAGTATTGCCACTTCGCGTGTTCGCGCCTGCCGACCACGCGGTAGAGCCCTTCGGGCGTCCTGGCATCGCCCTCGTGGCGCTTGCGTCCCTCGGGGCTGAGGCCGAGCACCACGGCGTACTGTTTGTCGAAACGGCCGCCGCGGTAGAGGGCCAGCGTGCGGGAGGCCTTGTAGATCACGACCTGCACGGGGCCCCAGCCTGCGAGTGCGGACGACGCTGCAGGTGGCCCCGCCGCTGCCTGTGCCGTCGTCTCCGTGCCTGGCGCTGCATCGGTGGCGACGGCGTTGCCCGCGAGGGCGAGCACCATCGCGAGGCTGGCGGTCAGCGCGGCGAGGCGGACCGAGTCGGGAGAAGACGAGAGGGGACGACGAAGCGGTTTTGCCGGGGAAACGCCCTCGTTGCCTCGGGCGGCGACATTGAAACACACTCCGGCCATGGCGTATAAGTAAGGGCTTGAGTATCGCCGACACCAGCGCATTGCGACACCTTTCTGCGCCGTCGTGGCTGCCCCGATGAGGGCTTCGCGGCCGCGGAGTCGGTGGTCGGCCCGCGTCCTTGGAGTCCTGCTCGCCTCTCCTTTCCTGGTCGCGGGGCGCACCGGCGGTGCCGCTTCCGACGTCGTCGAGTGGCCCATTCCGGAGTTCTCCGAGCCTTCGGGCATCGTCTATCATCCCCAGCGCAACTCCCTCTTCATCGTCGGCGACGAAGGGGCCATCGGGGAGGTATCCCTCGACGGCAGGCTCCTGCGCCAATTCCATTTCAGCGGGGATCTCGAGGCGGTCACGGTGGATCCGCGCAGCGGCCTCCTCTACGTGGTGCGCGAAGCCCACGAGATCATCTTCGAGATCCGCCCCGACAACTTCAAGATCCTTCGCCGCTTCACCATCGACCGCAGCTACAACGGAGACCCGAACTTCCTGCGGCGCGGCGGCGACGGCATCGAGGGGCTCACGTTCGTGCCCGACGAGAATCATCCCGAGGGCGGTTCGCTCTGGGCGGTCAACCAGTTCGACCCTCCCGTGCTCGTCCAGCTCGACATCGCGCTGCGCACCTCGAAGGAGAAGTTCCTCACCGCCCGCATCGCCCGCGCCCTGCCGGTCGATTCCGCTCCGCTCTCGGGGCTGGCCTGGGAGCCGGGCCGCGGGGTTTTTCTGGTGACTTCGTCGCTCTGGAAGCGCCTCGTGGTGCTGGACGCCAAGGGCGAGGCCGTCCGTAGCGTCCGCCTCCCTGCCTTCATGCCCGAGGGGATCAGCCCGCTGCCGGACGGCAGGATGGCGATCGCCCAGGACTCGGGCGGTCTCGTGATCTGGGAGCCCGGCGACGCGATCCCGGGTGCCGACGTGTTCACCGGGCCGCCGCAGCCGGCCGAGGCGAAGAAGCCGGTCCCCGCCGCCGGGACCGCGGTCTCCCCGCTTTGAAGCCGTACCGGCGAGACCAGCGGGACGGGACGGCTGCGAGGCTCGCCGGGCGCGCGGGCCGATTTTCCGCGAGCGACTGCGTGCCGGTCGAGACGGCAGAAGATCTCGTCTAATCTTCCCCCTTTGCGAGACCCCATGACCCCCAGCAAGAGCAGAACTTCCCGTCCATCCTCCGGGGCCGACGCCTCCGGCCGAAGCGCCGGAGCGTCCTTGCCGCCCACCTCGCGAGCCCCGCGACGACCCCTGGCCGCCGTGGTGCTGGCGGCAGGCCAGGGCAAGCGGATGCAATCCGCGCGCGCCAAGGTCCTCCACTCCGTGGCCGGGGAGCCCCTCCTCTCCCACGTGCTTACCGCCCTGGAGCCCCTCCAGGTTTCTCCCGTGGTGGTGGTGGTCGGACACGACGCCGACGCGGTGCGCACCGCGGTCGGCGACAGGGCGGCAACCGTCGTGCAGAAGGAACAGCTCGGCACCGGCCACGCGGTGCTGCAGGCCCGCAAGGCGCTGGCCGGCTTCGACGGCGACGTGCTGGTGCTGTGCGGCGACGTGCCGCTGCTGCGCACCGAAACGCTCCGCGAACTGGTTCGCCTCCACCGCCGCGTGGGCGCCAGGGCGACCGTGTTGAGCGCCGTGGTGGAGGCTCCCCATGGGTACGGCCGCATCGTCCGCGGCGATTTCGAGGGCCGCCTGCGCATCGTCGAGGAAACCGACGCCGACGAGGAAGAGCAGCAGATCGACGAGATCAACACCGGGACGTACTGCTTCCATGCACCGTTCCTGTTGAAGAACCTCTCCCGTCTCGGCCGCGCCAACGCCCAGGGCGAGTACTACCTGACCGACCTGATGGAAGCGGCTTCGGCGGAAGATGCGGCGGCCTGCGTCACCCTGGAGGACGGCGACGAGGGGCACGGCGTCAACACCCGTGCCGACCTGGCCCGCATCGAGAACCTGATGCAGGAAAGGCTGATCAGCCGCGCGATGGAGGAGGGCGTCACCTTCCTCGACCCGGCCTCCGCCATGCTTTCGGCTGCCACCGTGATCGGCCGCGACACCGTCGTCGGCCCCGGGGTCCGACTCGAAGGCGAGGTGAGCATCGGCGCGGGCTGCGTGCTCGAGGGCTCCATCCACCTGCGCGACACCGTCGTCGAGGATGGTGTGCTGCTTCGCTGGGGCGTGGTCGCCGACCAGGCGCGCATCGGCAAGGGAGCGCGCGTGGGGCCCTTCGCCCATCTTCGTCCGGAGGCCGACCTGGGCGAGGACGTCCACATCGGAAATTTCGTCGAGGTGAAGAAGGCGGTGATCGGTGCGCGCTCGAAGGCCAACCACCTGGCCTACATCGGCGACGCCACCGTCGGCCGCGACGCGAACATCGGCGCCGGCACCATCACCTGCAACTACGACGGCGTGAGCAAGCACCGCACCGTGATCGGCGACCGAGCCCAGATCGGCAGCGACACGCAATTGGTGGCACCGGTGACGGTGGGCGCCGACGCTTACATTGCGGCGGGCTCGACCATCTCCAAGGATGTCGAGGCGGGGTCGCTGGCCTTCAACGAGAAGCCCCAGCGCGGACGCTCGGGCTGGGTGGCTGCTTTCCGTGCCCGTGCGGCGGCGAAGAAGGCCGCTCCGGGC
>JBHEPB010000163.1:0-16293 GCA_046260515.1 Binatia bacterium | reverse complement strand
AGCGTCGTCGCCACGGCCGATCTCTTTGTTTGCCTGTCGGTGGACGCCGGCCGCCGCGGCGAACGCTCCGAAACCCTGGTACGACAGGCCTCGGCCATCGAGCGCGAATGGCTGCCGGCGGAACAGGTGCGGCGCGGCCTCGAGATGGACTTCGACGAGGCCTCCGACAGCGTCGTCGCCTTCACGCGCACCCGCTACCGCGACCTCGTGCTGGAGGAGAAGCCGGCGCCCGTTCCCCGCGGCGCCGCCGGCGAAGCGCTCGCCGAAGCGGCTGCGCGCAGTCCGGCGCGGGCCCTCGATCTGACCGGCGAAGAAGTGGCCGCCTGGCTGGCCCGCGTCCGCTGCCTGGCCTTGTGGATGCCGGACCTCGATCTTCCGGTCTTCGACGATGAGGCGCTCGCAGAAGTGGCCCGCGAAGTGGCCGCCGGTCGTCGCTCCTTCGAGGAGATGCGCCGCGCGCCCCTGCTCGACGTTCTGCGCTCGCGGCTCACCCACCAGCAACTGCGCCAGCTGGACCGCCACGCTCCGGAGCGCATCGCCGTGCCGAGCGGCAGCAGCATCCGTCTCGACTACGAGCCGGGCCGCGCCCCCGTGCTGGCCGCGCGCATCCAGGAACTGTTCGGCATGGCCGAAACGCCGCGCGTGGCCGACGGCCGCGTGGCCGTGGTGATGCACCTGCTGGCCCCCAACCGCCGCCCCGAGCAGGTAACCGAGGACCTCGCCAGCTTCTGGAGAAACACCTACGCCCAGGTGCGCAAGGAACTGAGGGCCCGCTATCCCAAGCACTCCTGGCCGGAGGATCCCCTCACAGCCAGGGCCGAGTTCCGGCCGGGCGGCAAACGGCGGTGAAGCCGGCGCCTGTTTCGACGACGGCGTCTTTCGACACTTTTTCGGGCTCATCGCGGTTTGGTGTGGGTGAATTGACCGAGGAAATCGATCGGAACCCGCTTGCCGGCAGGCCCCGGGGCGGCAGTTGCGGGAGGCGGGAACCCGGCGCGGTTCGAAGACTCACAGAGCTGGCTGCGTCTCCCGGCATTCCCCGGGGAATGTTCGTGCAGCAGCGACGTTGCCGCGCTTGGCATCCATGAAAGAGCGGCCGAAGTCCAGGTCAGCCTGGTACTGGTTGTGTGCCGCGCAGCGCAGCTCGATGTTCTCCGGCGAGTGCCGCCCGCCGAGGGCGAAAGGGGCCCGGTGGTGGAACTCGACGTTTCTCGTCGCGCCGCAGCGACGTCCGCGCGTATCCACGTAGCAGCAGCGCCCGCAATCGCGTTGCCAGACCTCGCGCCGTACGGCTGCCGGAATGCCTCGGGTCGGTTGTCTCGCCGTCGCGGGCGGCTTTGTTCCCGATACCGGCTCCGTTGCCGACCCCGGCTTCGTTGCCGGCGCCGCTGCTGCTGCCGGCTTCGGCCGATCGGTGCAGCCCGCCTTGCGCGCCAGGGTCCGGACCAGCAGGACATCAATCGCGCGACTGATGATCGCCGCCGGATCGCGCCCGGTGGCCGAGCGGCCCAGCAGGTCCTGGAGGGACCGCAGCCTGTCGTGCGTGGCTTCGTCGACGGTAATCTCGATCTTGTAGCGCCGCGGGCTGAGCGCAACGATCGGCTTCGCTGCGGTTCGCGATGCGGGTGTCCGCGGAATCTGGGCGCCGACAGCCGGTTCGCCGCTTGCCGGAGCCTCCTCGCTTGACGCCCGGTCCATCGACTCCTGCTCCGCCGTCGGCCGATCGGCTGCCGCCGCCTGCGCAGTTCGAGGCCTTGGCATCGTGGAAATGCGCGACGTTGCGTCGGGTCGCGGCGCCAGCTCGGCAACCAGCCGTTCGACCTCTCGCGAGCTCTTGTGCCTGGCGCGTTCGAGCACCCGTTCGTGGTTCTCTGCGG
Organism: Binatia bacterium; assembly: GCA_046260515.1. Classification (GTDB taxonomy): domain Bacteria; phylum Desulfobacterota; class Binatia; order UBA1149; family CAITLU01; genus DATNBU01. Next base: position 14,416 of record JBHEPB010000163.1, on the reverse strand, counting down.
TCAGGTGCCGGGCCAGCAGATGGATCGCGCCGAGATGCAGCTCGCCGCGGGCGACCATCTCGAGGACCACGGGAAAGCGGCGCGCCGTGCGCGCAGCCCAGAGTCGCTTGGCAGTCACCTGCTCCGACATGTGAAAGCGCTCCATGCAGAAGATGAACATGGAGGAGCAGGCATGCCGGGCCCAGAGCTTGCGCTCGTCGATCTCGGCGATCGCGACGAGCAGCTCGCTTGTCGTATGCCGGTCGCGAACGACGAGGCCGGTGAAGTGATCAAGCAGTTCTTGTTCGGAGAGCTTTGCGACGGAATCGAAGGGTGTCGTCATGAAGACGCTTGTACCACGGGTTTTTTCTGCGTCGTTCGCGGCGAGGTCAGCACCGTCGCAGAAAATCGCCCTTGGAAGTCACGCGCGGGATCTGACGGGCGCTGCGCGTGAGTTGGGCGAGAAAAGCGATCGGCGGGATTCTCGCCCGCTACAGGCGGCCGGAGGATGCGGGAAGTCGCGTCAAGGGAAATCGACATCGCGACGACGTTTCCAACACAGGAATGTCATGGCTGGACCTGCCCGCTTCGGTGGACAGTTTTGGTTGTGCGGCCGATGTCCGCGCCCGGGTCCCGCCCGACATTCCCCGGGGAATGTTCGTGCAGCAGTCGCCTGCGTGCCGGAGCCGAGGCCGCCACTCCCGACCTTACCTCCCGACCTGACCCTGGGTGATGCTGCGGCCGGCCTGACCGCCAGAGAATCCTCGAGAAGCCAGGGGTGGCTACCCGCATGAATCCGCGAAGCCCAAAAAAATAACCCCGCCCGAGGCCTTTCGGCGTATCGGACGGGGTGCAGATGACCGAGACAATGAGTTCAGTGCACCGTTGGGTCAAGGGGAAGTCACAGCGGCTCCACGCGGACCCGCTCAGGCACCGGAAAGCCGCTGGGACGCGGGGCGCTCCGGCGGTCTGCCTCCGGGTGCTTCGTGGCTGAACTGGTGAGGCGGTGGATTTTCATCCGTGCGTTGGTTCGGGCTCAGGCCCTGGAGGCGCTGCCCCAGTAGTTGAAGGTGAGGGGCCGCGGTCCGGGAAGGTACATCGTGTCGATCTCGTCGATGTGCAGGCCGGCGTCCTCCAGCATCTTCGGAACGTTGCGGTTGATGTGGCAGCCGCCCGAGAAGATTCCCCAGATGGGATCGAGGCGGTCCTGCCACTTGCGCACCGAAGCGTCCGGCGCGACGCCGTGCTCGCTGAAGTACAGGTGGGCGCCCGGCTTCATCACGCGGCGCATCTCGAGCAGGGCCGAATGCACGTCCGGTATGGTGCACATGGTGTAGGTGATGACGATGCTGTCGACGCTCGCGTCGGGCAGGGGGAGGCGTTCGCTCGACAGGGTGAGCCAGTCCACGTCCACGCCGGCTTCGGCGGCGCGCTGGCGGGCTATCACGTTGAGCTCCGGCGAGGGGTCGAGCCCGAGGACCTTGTCCACCTTGGCCTTGTCGTAGAAGGACAGGTTGAGGCCCGACCCGATGCCGACTTCCAGCACGCGACCGCGAGCCAGGGGCACAACCTTGGCCCTCTGGCGCATGATGGGCTTGTCGCGCATGGCGTAGTCGAGCAGGTGGGGCAGGACGTAGCGGGAGTAGAGGCCCATGGTTGCTACTCATGTCCCTGCGCGAAGGGCTTGGCAAGGGTGACGAGCAACCGGACCTGCCTGCGCAGTCGTGTGGCCTCGCCGGGTGGCGGTCCGCCGGGGCCAGGAGGCACCGTCGTCCGCGTCGTTCGCGGCATTGCATTGCCGCAACGGGCCGCTAGCTTCGTCCGTGCCGGCGTCGGGGGTATTCCCGGTGCCGGCGGCCGCGAACGTCGAGACATCCGAAGTGCTTCCCATCCTCGCCCGTCCCCGTCTCCTGCTGGCCGGCGTGGCCCTCCTCTGTGCCGCTTCCGCGGCCGCCCTCGTGGACACCGACCCTCCCGGCTTCCACATGAGCCTCGATCCCTCGGAAGAGCCCATGCTGCCGGCCGGGGATCCCGCCCGCGACGTGTACCGCGAGGCCGTCCTCGATTTCGGCGACGACGATCTCTTCGTGATTGCGATGCAGACGCCCGACCTCTTCACCGCTCGTAGGCTCGAGGTCCTGCGCGAGATCGGCGAGTCGATCCGCCAAATCGATGGCGTGAGGCGAACGCAGAGTCTTGTCGACACCACCGACTACCGCTACGACGCGGCCGCCGACCTGGTGGAGATCGACCGCTTCATCGATGGCATTCCGGCCGGGGCGGACGAACTGGCGGACCTGCGCGAGCGCGCCGTCTCCAATCCCCTGTTCGAAGGCTCGCTGGTGTCCAGCGACGGCCGCACCGGCGCCATCAACGTCTCTTTCCGCTCGATGACCGACGGCGAGTTCGTCGCGGCCGGCATCGACGACCGCATCGCCGCCCTCGTGGCAGCGAAGGCCGACGCGGAGACGCACTTCTTCCTCACCGGCCGCCAGCACATCAAGGCCCGCGCCCACCGCATCATGGTGGACGATCTTTTGCTGCTGATTCCGCTGGCTGTCGTCGTCGGCGCCGTGGTCGCCTGGGTCTTCGCCGGTTCCCTGCTTGCCGGCGTGCTGCCGGTTGCTACCAGCCTGGTGGCCACGCTCTGGGTCTACGGCGTGCTGGCCTGGCTTGGACAGCCTCTCAACCTCATCACCATCATTCTTGGTCCCACGCTGATCTGCGTGGGCAGCGTGTACGGCGTGCACGTGCTGGCGGTCCATCGCGAAGGTCTCGCTGCCGGGCTGACGGCCCGCGCCGCCGCTGAGGAAAGCCTGAGCCGGGTGTTCACGCCGCTTGCCATCGCAGGTGCGACGACGGTGGCGGGTTTCAGCGCTCTTGCGATCTCCGACACGCCGGCCATCCGCCAGCTCGGCCTTTTCAGCGCGCTGGGGGTGACGCTGGCCATGATGCTTTCGCTCACCGCGCTGCCGGCGCTGCTGTCGATCGTTCCGGCCGGTCTTCTGCGCGGCAGGACAGGTCTCCCGGCTTCGCTGCTCGATCGCGGCCTCGAGGCGACCGCGAATCTGGTGCTTGGCCGGCGGGGCGCCGTACTTGTCGCCTGGGGGGTGGCGATGGTGGCGGCCCTGGCCTGCCTGCCGCGCATCGTCGTGGACAGCGACTACCTGACCTTCTTCGACCCCGCCTCCGACGTGCGCCGCGACTTCGCGGCCGTCAGCAGCCTGCTGACCGGCGCCGTTCCGTTGTACGTGACCGTGGACGGCGGCGAGGAAGGGGCCTTTCGCGAGCCGGCCAACCTGCGGTCTATCGAGGCGCTGCAGGAGCGCATTGGTACCGTGGACGGGGTGAGTTCGACGACTTCCGTTGTAGACCTGCTGAAGAGGGCCAACCGCGTCTTCGAGAAAGACGATCCTTCCTTCGAGCGCATCCCCGACACACGCGGCGAGGTGGCCGACGTGATGTTCCTGCTTCCGAAGAGCGAGGCGCGGCGCTTCGTCAACTCGAACCACAGTCGCATCAATATCGTGGTGCGAACGGGCCGCAGCGGGTCGGCCGCGATCCTCGGGCTCGAGCGCGAACTGCACCGCGCGGCCGCCGCCGCCGGGCTCCCCGCCGCACTGAAGGTGGAAGTCACCGGCAACGCCGTCGTCGTCAATCACGGCGCCGAAGGCATCGCGCGCAACCAGTTCTCCACCGTGGCTGCCGCCGCGCTCGCCATCCTGCTGATCGTGAGCCGGGTGTTCCGCTCCGTTCGCGTGGCCCTGCTGGCGATGATCCCCAACGTGGCGCCCCTGATCGTTTTCTTCGGGACCCTCGGTAGCGGCGTGGCCACGCTCTCGCTTCCGACGAGCCTGATCAGCTGCATCGCCCTCGGCATCGCCATCGACGACACCGCGCACTTCCTGGTGGGCTACCGGCGGCGGCGCGCCGGTGGCGCGACGCCCGAGGAAGCGGTCGCCGACTGCGTGCGCCTGCTGGGCAGGCCCATCGTCGTCACTTCCCTCATGCTCATCGCCGGGTTCGCGGTCCTGTCGTTTTCGGGCTTCGCCACCCTGCGCGAGTTCGGGCACCTGACGGCCTGGACGATGCTGGTCTGCGTGCTTGCCGACCTGCTGCTGCTTCCGGCCGTGCTGCTCCGCGCGAAGGTGTGAGCGCGTCGCTCACGGTCGGAACTCCAGGCGGGAGATCGAGAACTCATCGTCGGCCAGCTCGGGGTTAGGCCCCAGCAGGTCCACGTAGATGGTGGAACTCGTGCCTTCGAGAAGATCCGTCACGGTGGACTCGGTGGGAACCCACGCGCCGTCGAACTCGCGGATCTTCGCGTGCACCGACGTCATCATCTTCACCTCCACGCCCACCTCGTCCCAGTAGCGGGCCTTCAGCGGAACGTAGTGCTCCTTCTCCAGGTAGGCGATGCTGCGCGAGTAGCTGGAAGAGGCGTCCGGCTTCATCGTCGCTTCCACCACGTAGCAGGGCAGGCCCTGCACGGTTTCGTCGGGCAGGCGCTTGTAGTCCGCGTCCTCGATGTCGTCCACGTTGACGAGGAAGTCGTCGAAGCTGAAGTCGGTGCCGGCCACGCTCTGGCCCTTGAGGCTCACCCGCGCCGTGCGTCCCCGGTTGGGCGAGTAGAGGAACTGCTCGTCGCCGCGGTCCTGGCGCTCGATGTGGAGGTAGCCGGTGTGCCTCATCTCGTAAGGACCGGTCACCTTGATGATGGCCTTGCTGCGGATTCCGTCCACGGCCTTGTCGTCGGCGTCGCGGTAGTCCTTGGCGTAGAGCCAGAAGTTGGTCTCCTGCGCGTTGCCTCCGGGATCCTTCGAGGCGATGCGGCCGCGCTGGAAGACGGTGCGCAGGCGGTCGCGGTTGTCGAGGAAGCGGTCGTAGAGTTCCTTGCCGGTGAGCGAAGCCCCGGCGGGCAGCTTTTCCTCGACTTCCCCGGCGGTGGGGACGTCGACGGCGCCCCTGGCTTTTGCAGGAGTCGCCGTTTCGGCATCCCCGGCGGCTTCGGCCCCCACGGGACAGGCTGTGGACAAGGCGGCAGCGACCAAGCCTGCGAGGAAAGGGAGGACGGCGAGTCGCCGGGCCGGGGAGCTGCTGGACATGCTTCGAAGATAACGGGGCGGGGCGTGGAATCGAGTCAGCGTGGAGTCGGACGCGTCCGGCGACGTGGAGGGACGATCCGCGCAGGAGGGAGGTCGCGTCTTCCGCTTCTCCCGGCGCGGCGCTCGCTGCGCGCAGGCGGAGCGCTCCGCACGGACATCACGGACCCGGCATGCAGTTGCACGCGGTCGAACCACTACTGGTCGTCCACGACGTTCCAGGACCTCCCGTCGCGCGAGTGGGTTCTCTACACGTACGACGGGGGCGCGGGCTGATGCGGGCTGGCACGTGGCCCTGCGCTGACGATACCATTTTCGGCATTGCCTTAGTCCACTTGGTGGACTAACCTCGCCCGGTGACCATCCAGGCCAACGTCCACGAAGCGAAGACACGCTTTTCCGAACTTCTCGACCGCGTGCAGCGCGGTGAGGAAGTCGTGATTGCCAGGGCCGGCAAGCCCTGCGCCCGTCTCGTCCCGATCTATCCCGCCGGGACTCGGGAGGCCGGTGCCTTTCGCGGTCGCATCAGCGGGGACCCCTTGGCCCCGCTGGGCTCCGACGACGATTCGTGGGGCTGAGTCGGTCGCATGGCTCTGCTTCTTCTCGATACCTGCGCACTGGTGTGGTGGATGGCCGATGCGGCGGATCTCAGCGCGAAAGCCCGGCGGGCGATCTCCAGCCGCAGCAACGATGTCCTGGTCTCGGCGGTTTCGCTGTGGGAGATCGCGATCAAGACCCGGCGGGGCCGCCTCTTGGGGACCGAAGAGTATCTCGCCCGCTACTCGCAGTTGCATGAGGAATGGGGCTTCGCGACGGTCGTCATCGAGGCCGCGGACGCGGTCGCAGCAGGAACCCTACCGATCGCCCACGAGGATCCTTTCGACCGGATGCTCCTCGCTCAGGCCAAACGCCTCCACGCGTCGATTGTGACCTGCGACGACGCGATCCGAAGCCGGCACGCGCGGACGGTCTGGTAAGCGCCGGGCGCGGCATCGCGGGAAGTGATCGTGGTGAAGGTGCTGGTATCGATGCTGACGTCGTACGCTGGGCACCTGCGGTGGGGTGGGTCGTGGAAGTCCCGGGGCGAGGTCTGGACTCGCCATCCGTGGCTTGCCGCGGCTCAGGTGAGCTGGACGATCTGATTCAGCACGGCGCACACTTCGGCGAACCGTTGCTCGGGCAGACTCTTCATCGGATGGGGGGATGCCGTGCGCACTCTCCAATCGAAGGACTTCGGCTGGTGGCAAAGCACGTAACCCGGTTTCGCGGCCTTTCGGCCGCCGGCCGGTCCGGCCTCCACGGCGAAAGGATTGTCGGCGTTGTACTCCGCCGTTGTCATCGGGAGTCCGATGACGAGCGACGTACGATCGTTGAAGGCGCGCGGAGACAGGACCACGAAGGGATGGACGTCGCGCATCTCACGACTGGCCTGCGGACAGCAGTCGATCCAGATGACGTCCCGGCGGTCGGGTATCCAGGCCGCGCCGGCGCGTTTCCGGGCTGCGCTCACCAGCGCTCCGCGCCAAGCCTGTCGGCAGCCATGACTTCGCCGTGGTGGCGGAGGGGATCGAAACGGGCGAGCCGCTCCTCCAGCGTGAGCTGCGTCGCGGAGAGCGGCGTGATCACGACGCGGCCGTTCTCCACGGACACGCGCACACGCTGGTCCGCACGAAGATGCGCTTCGCGGGCGACGGCGGCGGGCAAGCGCACCCCGAGGTTGTTTCCCCAGTGCTTGATGTCGAGAACTGCTTCAGCCATCGCCATTCCTCCCGGAAGTTTAGACGACGTATAGACGTTCGTCCGGCCCGGTGCAATCCCATTTCGCCCACGAGGATCTTTTCGACCGGATGCTCCTCGCTCCAGCCAAACGCCTCCGGGCGTCGATCGTGACCTGCGACGACGCGATCCGCCGGCAGCACGCTCCGATGGTCTGGTAGGTGCCGGTCCGCCGCTCGCTGCCCATGCCCGAGTCGTGTAGCTTCCGCCGCCATGCCCTCGCCCCCAGGCCAGCGCCGGCCTCCCTCGGCGCCCCCTGCTCCCGTCGCCGCGCAGCCGCCGCCGCCCGAGGAAACCCTGCGCATGCGCGATCTCGTTCGACTGGCGGGGCTGCCGAGGGAGACCATCCACTTCTACCTGGCCCAGGGCCTGCTACCGAAGCCGCTGAAGACCGGGCGCAACACCGCGCTGTACGGACCCCAGCATCTCGACCGCCTGCACCGCATCAAGGAGTTGCAGGAAAGGCACTTCCTTCCCCTGAGGGCCATCAAGGCCGTGCTCGAGGAAGGCACGAGCGGGGAGTTCAGCGAGGCCCAGGAAGCGATGCTGAAGCGGGTGCGCGCCTCGCTGCCGGCGTCGGCGTCGAAGACGGGGGACGTACGGATCCCGATTGTCGACATCGTTCCCGCCGTCGTGTCGCGTCGCGACCTCGACGCAATGAAGAAGCTCGGTCTGGTCGAAGTGGAGGGAAGCGGCGCCGGCGCCTCCGTCTCGGCCGACGACGCCGTCATCCTGAGGTGCTGGGCCGAAGTGCGTGACCTTCTCGGTAAGGAGGACGCTGACCTCACGCCGGACATCTTCGCGGTCTACGACGACGCGGTGTCCTCGCTGGTTGCCCGCGAGACGCGCGTGCTCACGCAGCAGTTCTCGGGCCTGTCCGGGCCGCGGGCCGCGGAACTCATCGAGGCCAGCTTCCCCCTGGTGGCGCGCCTGCTGGAAGCCCTCCGCCACAAGAAGGTGGAGGCCCTGCTCCAAGGCGCTGCTCCAGCGCCGCGTTGATGGCCGCCGACCCGGCGCCTCGCTGACGACGGCCGCCAATCCCCCGATTTCCTGACGATTTCCCCCGGCCGCCGGCCCGGGCCAAGAATTCCCTTGACTGATTAAAGTGTGTAGTGCTACTAGACGCTACCTGTTCCGGGAGGTTTCCATGGGTCTCGCCATCGCTTCGTTCGCCCGCCGTCTGTTCTCGCCGCCTGCTGCCGCTCCCCTCGTCCGGGAACCGAACCGCCGCTGGGCCCGCGGCGCCGCGCCCTCGACGCTGCTGCGCCTGAAGGTCGCCGAGGTGGTGCAGGAGACGCCGAGCACGCGCACCTTTGTCTTCGAGGAGGGAGCGATCGAGTACCGCGCGGGCCAGCACCTCACCCTGGTGGCCGAACTCGACGGCCGCACGCACCGGCGCTGCTATTCCTTCTCGAGCGCACCGGGCTCGCGCCCCGCGATCACCGTCAAGCGCGTGGAAGGCGGCGTGCTCTCGAACTGGCTCCACGACCATGTGACGGCGGGCGACACGCTTCGCGCGACGCCGGCTTCGGGGCGATTCACCGTCGCCGACGATGCTTGTTCTCCTCGCCACGCGGCGATGGTGGCAGGGGGCGTCGGCATCACTCCCGTCCTCAGCATGACCGAGGCCCTGCTCCGCGACGAGAAGGACTCGCGCGTGACGCTGCTCTACGGCAGCCGCTGCGAAACGGAGATCATCTTTCGCGATCGCCTCGAAGCCATGCAGGCGGCCTTTCCGGCGCGGCTGCGCGTGGTGATGGCCTTGGACGAAGCCACCGCTGACTGGAAAGGGCTGGTCGGCTCCCTCGACGGCCGTCGCGTTGCAGAAGCGACGGCCGGGAGCGACGTGCAGGAATGGTACGTCTGCGGCCCCCTTCCGATGATGGACAGCGTCGTCGCGGCTCTCCAGGAACAGGGCATTCCTGCCGATCGCGTCCACCTGGAGCGCTTCCAGTACGCCGCGACCACGACCCTCGCGCTTCCCGCGGCGCCCGCCGCCCTCGTCTTCGGCCGCAGCGGCAAGGCGGTCGCGGCTGGCGTCGGCACAACCATTCTCGAGGCCGCTGAACAGGCCGGCATCGCGTTGCCGTCGAGCTGCCGCATGGGCGGTTGCGGCGCCTGCAAGGTGAAAGTCGTCGGCCGCGTGGTGGCAGCGGAACCCAACTGCCTCACCGAAGGCGAGAGAGCCGACGGCTATGCCCTGGCCTGCTGTTCCTACGGCGACGGCCGCGTTGAGCTTCCCGACTTCTGATTCCGCCTCACATCCGCGACGACCCCTTCGACCCTCATCCCCAAGGAGACACGACCATGCAGAACCTCGCCCTCGACCTCATGCCCCAGTCGGCCCGCCGCTACGTGGAAGACATCCTGGACGCCGTGCAGATCGCCGCCGCCGTCGAGAACAAGAGCGTGCTCGCCGGCATGCTGCCCTCGGTGGGCCGCGGTTTCGTGCTCAAGCGCGGCAAGCAGGGCGGCCAGGTGAAGATGCCCGCCCGCTACGAGACCAGCTTCGACTTCGGCTACAGCGGCGACTACCCGGAGATGTACGACCTCTACCGCCGCGCGGTGGCCAACCAGTGGGACGCCGACACCAAGCTCGACTGGTCGACCGACGTGGATCCCGAGCACCCCGAGAAGCTGCTGATGCCGCTGGAGTTCGTGCCGGTGGCCGGCCTTCGCGAGCACGGCATCCGCCTGGACAAGGCCGAGCAGCGCCGCTTCCTCCACGACTTCACGTCCTTCATCCTCAGCCAATTCCTGCACGGCGAGCAGGGGGCCCTGTACGCTTCGGCCCAGGTGACCGAGTCGGTGGGATGGTTCGACGGCAAGTTCTACGGCGCCACCCAGGTGATGGACGAAGCGCGGCACGTGGAAGTCTTCCTGCGCTACGTCGAGACCAAGCTCGGCAAGCTCTACCCGGTCAACGACAACCTCTTCACCATCCTCGACGCGCTGATGTACGACTCGCGCTGGGACATGAAGTTCCTCGGCATGCAGATCATGATCGAGGGCCTGGCCCTCGGCGCCTTCAACACCATGTACCAGGCCACCGGCGAGCCGCTGATGAAGGAGATGCTGCGCTACGTGATCCAGGACGAGGCCCGCCACGTCCACTACGGCGTGCTGGCCCTCAAGGAGCACTACAGCACCCTCGGCGGGGCCGAGCTGCGCGAGCGCGAGGACTGGGCCTTCGAGGTGGGGCTGCTCATGCGCAACCGCTTCCTCGCCCACGAGGTTTACGACGAGTGGTTCGGCGGGCGCCTGCGCCGCCACGAGTGGGACAAGATCATGACCGAGCTGCCGCTGATGCGTCGCTTCCGTTCGCTGATGTTCAAGCGGCTGATTCCCAACCTGGAGTACATCGGCCTGTTCTCGCCGCGCATCCAGGCCCATTACGAGAGAGCCGGCCTCATGGAATTCGCCGGCGGCCGCCACGCCGGCCAGCTCTCCGCCGAAGACCTCTTGTCCGACGCCGCCTGAGGTCGTGCCGTGGCGGACCCGACGCGGCTTGCGGCCGCGCCGGGTCCGCCACGGCGGGTTGCCCGGGATCGGCGCCCGGCGCAGTCTTGGCTGCGCTGCGGCGGTCCTTGCGACTGGCCGCGAAGGAGTTCCCGATGAGCATCCCGAGATTTTCCGCGGCCGCCGAAACGACAGCGGTCCAGGCAGCGCTGGCCGAGCACGGTTGCGCGGTGATCGAGCGCCTCGTTCCCGAGACCACGATGCAGATGGTGCACGAGGAGCTCGCTCCCTGGCTCGAGGCCACGCGCATCGGGCCCGACGAGTTCTCCGGACTGCACACGCGCCGAACCGGCGGCCTTGTCGCTCGCTCGGCCACCTGCCGCGACCTCGTGATGCATCCCAAGGTCCGCGACGTCGTCGGCGCCGTGCTGTCGCACGCGACGAGCTGGCACCTTCACCTGACGCAGGTGATCGCGATCGGCCCCGGCGAGAAGGGCCAGGCCATCCACCGCGACCAGTGGGCCTTCGACTTCTTTCCCTTCCCCAGCGGCTACGAAGTCCAGTGCAACACGATCTGGGCCATGAACGATTTCACGGAGGCCAACGGCGCGACGCGCCTCGTCCCCGGCAGCAACAAGCTGGAGGACCGCCTCGAGTTCGGCGTGGAAGATACCGAGGCGGCCGAGATGCCGGCGGGCTCGGTGCTGCTCTATACCGGATCCCTCTACCACGGCGGGGGAGCGAACCGCTCGGACAGCGTCCGCTACGGACTCAACATCACCTATGCGCTGAGCTGGCTGCGCCAGGAAGAGAACCAGTACCTGTCGGTGCCCCACGACATCGCCCGCACCCTGGACGACGACCTGCTGCGCCTGATCGGCTACCAGCGCGGTGCCTACGCCCTCGGCTACGTGGACGACCTGCGCGATCCGCTGGAAGTGCTCAAGGGCGAAGGCCACCGCACCGACGGCCTCGGCGACCTCGATTCCACGCTGGAACGCCTCCAGTCGATGCGACGCTGACTCACTTCCTCGCCGTCACCTGCACCACCTGCTGGAAGGTGGGACGGTTGACCCAGGGGATGGGGTCCACCTCGGCCAAACCGAAGGGACGAAACTGGATCTGCTCGTCTTCCGGATCGACGCTCCAGTCGGCCGGGTCGGCCGACGAGAACTCGGCGGTCAGGTCGGCGACGGCGTCGGCGAGACTGCTCACCAGGGCTGCGCGGCAGCCGGACGCCGTACCGTCGGCGCACTTCAGCACGTCGTAGGCATCGGTCACCGGCGTGCCGGCGGCCATCTTCAACACCTTCTCCATGATGCCGTAGTAGCCGGACTGGTAGGCCGAGCCGATGTCGGAAGGCTCGTTGTCGAAACCGAGCAGGATGTCGCCGTAGTAAGGCGAGAGCTGGGGACCGACGGTGTCCTCGATCATGTGCTGCCACCAGGCATCCATGATCGCGACGGCGCTGGCGTGGTCGTAGTCGCCGTCATCGTCGCGATCGCGACGCTGGGTGCCCGCGGCCTCCCAGTCGGCGAGAACGCCGAGGACGGTCTCCATCCCGGCTTCGGTGCCGATCATGTCGAGGGCCAGGGGGAGGATCTCCTGCCCGCGAAGGTCGGTGTAGCCCGCGTCTCCCATGATCTCGACCATCTCGCCGATGGTCAGCGGGCCGCCGCCGAGGGCGGTCTCCAGCCCCTTGTCGAGCATGTCCACGCGGTAGCTCATGCCGTAGGAGTAGTTGTTGTCCGAGGCCCTCCAGTCGCGGGCCGGCTTGTTGTTCCACGAGGTGATGTAGCCGGAGGGCGGGTTCAACTCCTGGGGATGATCCTTGGTGGCCACGTAGCCCTGCCACTCCCACTCGCCCGTTCCCCAGCTCGGCAGGTCGTAGTCCACGCCGGCCGCGCGGACGGGGAAGAGACCGGAGTGGAAGTAGAAGACATCGGTCTCGTTGACGTAGAGCCAGTTGAAGCTGCCCGGCGCCTTGCTGATCGACTTGAGGAAGCTCTTCGGCTTGGGCGTGTTCTTGTTGATCTTCTGGAAGGCCAGGGCGTTGGTGCCTTCCTTGAAGAAGCTGGCGCGCTGCTTCACCAGGGCCACCGGGGCTCCGTCCACCGTGGCGCGCGCGAACACGTTGCCGTGGATGGTGCGCTGCACGACGGCCTGCACGTTGTCGGGATTGTTGTCGCAGAAGGCGGGGTCGGCCTGGCCGGCGCCGGCGCACCAGGTGTCCACCCTCTCGAAGATGGGCAGGCAGATGGTGTTGTACAGGTAGCCCATGGAGGCGAGCGTGGGCGGGCTGGCGTCCTCGTTGCAGAGCAGTTCGGCGCGCACGTCCGTGTTGTCGGAACCGCCGGCGGTGGCCGTGAAGGCGTAATTGCGACCGCGGCCGAGGACCACGTAAGGCGATCCCACCGGCGCGACGCCGCGCGTCCTCAGGCCGCCGCTGTTGACGGCGAACTCGTAGAGGAGCTCGGGCACGAGGTAGGAGGTCTGGGGGCCGCCCACCAGGATGGGATGGCCGCCAACGGCGGACGCGGCCGTGACGGCGAGCCAGTTGCTCATGGCCGGGGTTTCGGAGCGGCGGGTCATCGCGCTCACGGAGGACGCATCCACCATCGCGTCGGGCAGGGGACCGACCACTTCGACGGCGGGATGGTCCACTACCGAACCCGCGTCGGGCCTGGCCACGGCGGCCGGGTTGACGGCGCCCTGGATGAGGTAGGGAAAGGAGATGCTGGTCGTCACCGGCGCTTCCGGCTCCTCGGTGCTGCGCAGGTCGCGCCACAACGCTTCGCCGTTGGTGGGGCCGAGATCGGTCTGCAGCTTCTCGAGCAGGGCCGAGTTGCGGTGCTCGCTGCCGCCGCCCGCGCCGAAGAGGTATTCGAGGAACACGGCGATGGCGAGGACGTCGGTCTTCTTGAACTGCTGGACCGGAAGCTTGCCGAGGCCGACGTACTCGATGGGCGCCGGGATGCTGCCCTGGTTGAGACGGATGATGAAAGTGTTGATGCCCTGGACGAAGGCCGTGATGTCCTTGTCGGCGCGCTTGCCGACGCCGCCGTTGGAAGCCACCAGGTCGGCGTATTGCTGCTGGAAGTCGGTCTCGTCGTAGCCGGCGAAGGCATAGACGTCCTTGTCCTGTTCGATGAGGGACGGGTCGTAGCCCACGAGCTCCGAGATGCGCCCGCGCCCGGCGTGCCTGGCCACGTCCATCGAGAAGAGGCGGTCGGCCGCCGAGGCCCAGCCGATGCCGAACATCGCGAGGGTGCGGTTCTTCGCATCGATATTGGGAACGCCGAAGTCGTCGCGGGTGATGGCGAGGCCGGCGATGCCAGGAGAGGGGGCATCCACCGGGTTGCCCGAGGGCACCAGGGGGGCCGGCTTGAAGTAGGCCGTGAGTTCGGCGTCGTCGATGCCGGGATCCGCGTAGGTGAGGTTGGCGTAAAGGGGGCTCTGGTCGTCGAAGTTGGCCGGCAGGGTGCCGTCGTCGTTGAACAGGAGACCCTCGGTGACGTTCATGTAGCCGTTGTTGCCCGGCGGCATGATGTTGAGGAACGTCCCGTTGCTGTCGGCCAGGGCGACGGGCGCGACGGCCACTTGAAGGAGGGCGAGGAAAGAGAGGGCGGCGCTGGAAGGCTTGGTGTGATGCACGTGGATGTCTCCCCGGTCGAACGATGGATTCGACCTTTTACACCCCCGCCCGCGATGATCCCAGCGTGTTTCCGGAAAGAGCGCCCGCGGCGCCCCTATTCCCGCGGGAGCCAGTTGCCGTGGAATCCGAAGGGGACGCGACAGGGCAGGTGGACGGTGGCTACCGGCGCCCCGGTGAACTGGCGGGCGTCGAGGATGGCCAGCTCCGATCGATCGGAGGCCGCGTCGTAGACCAGGCACACGAGCCAGCCGGCATCCTCCTCCTTCGAGGCAGGGTCGGGCGCGAACACCGCCTCGCTCGGGAAGCGCCCAGGACCGAAATCGTGCTCGGCGGAGGTTCCGCGCTCGAGGTCGTACTGGAGCAGGGAGCTGGCGTCCTCCTTGGTGGAGGAAAGGTTGCGGACGGCGTATCCGAAGCGATGGCGCAAACCGCAGAGGCGGTCGTC
>JBHEPB010000150.1:0-12708 GCA_046260515.1 Binatia bacterium | reverse complement strand
GTCGCAACCACCGTCAACACGGAGACCAGGCAGGCCCGCCACGACTGGCCGTACCGGCGTCGCGAAGCGTTGGTGGGGGAAGGCTTGTTCAAAATGTTCGTGTCCTCTGCAGCCATCGCAGTTCCCGGACCCTCAAGTACCGCTCGCGGCATCCCCCCGCGCCCAGCGGCCCGACCCGTGATTCGGATCACTCCGGACTAACCGTTCAGCAATCGACGCGCGATGGTGCTTCCCGGGTTGCAGATCAGCAACCAGAAAAAGAAGCCGCGAACTCCGGCTCTTGGCAGCTCTCCCCTTGGCTGGCCGGCCCCGGGCCCGCCCAACGCCTGAACGGTCCGGTTACTACGACTCCAAGGCTCGCGATGCAACGGCAAACACCCACCCGAGGGGGTAGAACCGAAAGAGGAACCCGAACGGGAACGGCAACTTACATCGATGTCCGCAGGCTGGCTCCCGATCGACCCTGAAGGATGTTGCTGCTACCCGCCCCGCGGATGACCTCTCCCGACCTGCGAAGCCTCTTCAACCTGTCCGCCCACGGCAGCGACGTGCATGTCGGGGAAGGGCTGAGTTACCCCTGGGGCGGCCTCTACGGCGGGCACATCGTCGCCCAGGCCCTGCGCGCCGCCGCCGTCACGGTGGAAGCCGGGCTGCTGCCCCATTCCCTGCGCGCTTACTTCATTCGTCGCGGCGACAACCAGGAACCGGTGCGTTACGAAGTGGACCGCATCCGCAACGGACGCAGCTTCGCCACCCGGCGCGTGGTTGCCCGCCAGTCGGTGGGCGCCATCCTCAACCTCGAGGCGTCCTTCCAGCACGAGGAGGAGAGCGCCGACATCCAGACCGTGGCTCTGCCCACGGGGATTCCCTCCCCGGCAGCCGTGGAGGCAACCTCGTGGAGCACGCTGTTCGACCGGCGTGTCCTGCCCGAAGGAGCCCTGGCCGGAACGGCGGAGCTCGGCGCGGGCCATGTCGGCGCCTGGATGAAGGTGACGAGCGACCTTGGCGAAGACCAGCTCCTGCACCGCTGCGCCCTGGCCTACCTGTCGGACGACCTGCCCACGGATGCCGTGATCCGCGCGCATCCCGAGGCCCGCGCCTACCACGCGACGGGCCAGTACCCCTTCAACGCGAGCCTCGACCACACCATCTGGTTCCACCGGCCGCTTCGCGCCGACCGCTGGCACCTTTACGTGATGGCCTGCCACAACTTCGTCGGCGGGAGGGGCCTGGCCATCGGCCACGTGTTCGCGGAAGACGGCCTTCACGTGGCCACGCTGGCCCAGGAAGCCCTGGTGCGCCTCCCGAAGCAGGAACAAGCGTAGCAGGCCAAACCTTTTCTCAGTCGCCTCGGTTCAGCGTGCGGGGACGATGAGGATCTTGCCGTCGCGCTCGCCGGCTGCGGCAGCGGCGACGGCCTCGCGGATGCGCGAAACGTCGTAGGTGGCGCCGATGCGCGCGTGCAGTTCGCCGGCCGCGATTCTCTGGGTGAGGTCGCCGT
This sequence comes from Binatia bacterium, assembly GCA_046260515.1. GTDB lineage: Bacteria > Desulfobacterota > Binatia > UBA1149 > CAITLU01 > DATNBU01. The sequence goes on along the minus strand of JBHEPB010000150.1, from coordinate 11,207 downwards.
AAACCGCCATCTGCTGGGCGGGCGTCGCCTGGCGGAACCACTTGGCCAGCCAGAAGCCACGCAGCGTGACGTCGCGGAACACGAAGGACCGCGGCGCCACCACGCAGGGCTCGCCGGACATGGCGCCGTAGTTCACCAGCACGCCGCCCTCGGCCAGGCATTCGGTCAATCGCCCCGTGGCGTTTCCGGCCACCGCGTCGATGCCGAGGCGAATCTTCGCCTTGCCGGTGGCCTCGGCCACGCGCCGGGCGAGGTCGTTTCCATCCACGAGAACCACGTCGGCGCCGCTGCCTTCGAGGGCAGCCACCGCCGACTCGCGCCGCACCACGTTCACGGTCTTCAGCCCGCGGCTCTTCGCGAGCTGCACGAGGTAGCCGCCCACCGCGGAGTTCGCCGCATTCTGGATCACCCACTCTCCCGGCGCGAGATCGACGAACTCGCTCAGCATCAGCGAGGCCGTCGGCGGGTTGACGGTGATCATGGAGAGCTGGAGGGGGTCGGCTTCGTTCGGAAGCGGCACCAGGCGCTTCGCCTCCGCCACGACATGCGTGGCCCAGGTGCCGATGCCCACCGGAAGAAGCACGGTCTGGCCGACGGGCAGCGGGCCGGCGTCTTCGCCCTTGGCCGCGATCCGGCCCACGCCTTCGTTGCCGCCCACGGCCGGAAGGGGCGGGAGCATTCCGTATTCGCCGGTGAGCGTCAGCACGTCGGAGGGATTGATGGGAGCTGCCAGCACCTCGACGAGGACCTGTCCGACCGCCAACGGCGGCGCCTCGAACTCGACCGGCGAAATCACATCCTGGGGCACCGGTCCCCGCTTCTCGTACTGGGCCTTGAGCATCGCGTCTTCTCCTTGCCTTCTTCCTGCTTCGGTCCTCGAAGTGGGAGCCGCCTATCACGCCTGCCGATCTCTCGCGACGCCGCGGCGCCGGCTCCGCGACTCCCGCCGTCTTTCGTGCCATGCTCGCCGCCATGCTGACCGCCCTCGACCACGTGATCCTGGTCGCGCGCGACCTCGAACGCGCGACCGCCGACTACTCCGCCCTGCTCGGACTCGCGCCTTCGTGGACCGGCGACCATCCCGGACTTGGAACGGCCGACTCCATCTTTCGCCTCGGCAACACCAGCCTGGAGATCCTCGCGCCAGCGGACTCCGGGCCCGTGGCCGACCTGTTGCGGGGCTGGCTCGACCTGCACGGCGAAGGCCTGTTCGGCCTGGCTTTCGCGACCGGCGACATCGAGGCCTGCCGCGCCACGCTGGCCGAACGCGGGCTCGCGCCGGGCGACGTCGTGACCGAGTACGGCCGCGACCTGGGCACGGGAGCGGAGACGCACTGGCGCCGCCTCTTCCTGCCCACCGACCGCACGCGCGGCGTCGTGATGTTCCCCATCCAGCACGACTCGCCGCCCGAAACCCTCCCCTTGGCTGCGCCCACGCACGGTGAGGCTGCCGCCGCATTCGCCCTCGACCACGTCGTGCTGCAGACGAACAGCGGCGATGCCGCCAAGGAGTTGCTCGGCGACCATCTCGGGCTGCGCCTCGCCCTCGACCGCGACTTCCCCGACTGGGGAGTGCGCCTGATGTTCTTCCGTGTCGGCGGAGTCACGGTGGAAGTGGCTGCGGCCCTGATGGGAATCGACATCGAGGCGGCGTTGCCCGCCGCGAAAGCAGATGCCGGCGAAGACCGCCTCTACGGAATGTCCTGGCGGGTGCGCAGCGTGGAGGCGGCGCGTCAGCGGCTCGCCTCGATCGGGGTGGACGTTTCCGAGGTTCGCCGGGGACGACGTCCTGGAACCCGTGTGTTCACGGTACGAAGCGGCACCTGCGGCGTGCCGACGTTGATGATCGAAGTGGAGGACGGCGCGCGCTGAGACCGCTGTACATGCACAAAGCGCCGATCGTTCCAGCGTCCTTCCCCGCGTCAGCGAACGAGCGCGACATCGCCGCGGAGACAATTGCTGTCGCGTTTCGAAACGCCATTGTTCCGCGTCTCCAGGAAGCGTAGCTGTCGATTGGGACACAGCAACGAAGAGCACCGGGCGAACGGCGGCGCGGCCGTGACTTCTCCAGGGCCCGTGGTGGTCCGGATTTGCGGCCAATCTCCCCCGCCGCCGACCGCTCGCTAACGGTGAGGCTGTGCCTTGGGCGCCTTCTTGCCGGAGACCACGGCAAGGAGGCGCCTGCTTCCTTCGCGATCTCGATCGTTGTGCTGTCGCCTCTTCTGGGCGGTTCTCTTCCGCTGCGCGGGTGCGGTTCCCCTCGTTCGGGGATATGCCTTTCCCGGGACCGGCACGCCGGCCGCACCGCCGAGGAGGATACCGATGAGCACCGACGCCACCGCACCGGCGCCCGAGATCGACAGCAGTCCCCTGCCCGGTGCGGCCCAACCGCCGCTTTCCTACCTGCAGCCTCATCCCCACAGTCCCTGGGGAACCTGGCTCGCCCAGGTCGAACGCGTCGTGCCCTACCTCGGCGATTGCGCGCCCTGGGTGGAGACGCTCCGGCATCCCAAGCGCGTCCTCATCGTGGACGTCCCCATCGAGATGGACGACGGCACGGTGCGACATTTCGAGGGCTACCGCGTGCAGCACAACCTGTCGCGCGGGCCGGGCAAGGGCGGAGTGCGCTTCCATCCCCAGGTCACCCTCGAAGAGGTGATGGCCCTGGCCGCGTGGATGACCGTCAAGAACGCCGCCGTCAATCTTCCCTTCGGCGGCGCCAAGGGCGGCATCCGCGTGGATCCGTCGAAACTGTCCTTGAACGAACTGGAGAAGGTCACGCGCCGCTACACGAGCGAGATCGGCATCATCATCGGCCCCCAGCGCGACATCCCGGCCCCCGACGTCAACACCAACGCGCAGGTGATGGCGTGGATGATGGACACCTACTCGGTGAACAACTACACGACCGCCACCGGTGTCGTCACCGGCAAGCCCGTCGATCTCGGCGGATCCCTCGGCCGCTTGAAGGCCACGGGGCGCGGCGTGTTCGTGACGGGACGCGAAGCGGCGCGCCGCATCGGGCTCGACCTGCAAGGCGCCCGCGTGGCCGTGCAGGGCTTTGGGAACGTGGGCTCGGCAGCCGCCGAGATGCTGGCCGGGGCCGGCGCGAAACTCGTCGCCGTGCAGGACCACACCGGCACCATCGCCAACCCTGCCGGCATGGACATGGGGCGTCTCATGGAAGTAGTCCGGCGCGATGGCGGCGTGCACGCTTTCGGCCTGGAGGAAGGAGGAGCCGAGCCCATCGCCGACGAGAGTTTCTGGGACGTGGACTGCGACATCCTGATTCCGGCCGCCCTGGAAGGGCAGATCAACGCGGACCGGGCGCGGCGCCTCACCGCCAGGCTCGTCCTCGAAGGAGCCAACGGTCCCACGCATCCCGACGCCGACGACGTGCTGGGCGAGCGCGGCGTCCTCGTCGTGCCCGACGTGATCTGCAACGCCGGCGGCGTGATCGTGAGCTACTTCGAGTGGGTGCAGGACTTCTCGAGCTTTTTCTGGACCGAAGACGAGATCAACGTCCGCCTCGACAAGATCCTCGTCGATGCGCTGCGACGGATCTGGGAAGTGGCCGACCGTCAGGGCATCCCGCTGCGCACCGCCACCTTCGCCGTCGCCTGCGAGCGAATCCTCACCGCGAGGAAAGTGCGCGGCCTCTATCCCTGAGAGCTAGTGTCCCACCGGCACGGGCGCCCCGGCGGTCATCCCACCGTCGATGGGGATGGCCGTTCCGGTGATGAACGAGGCGTCGTCGCTGGCCAGGAAGGTGACGAGCTTGGCCACTTCCGAGGGCTCTCCCAGGCGGCCGAGGGGATGCACGCGCTGCGCGAACTGCTCGAGCGTGACCGGGCCCATGCTGCCGTCGCCGAAAGCGTCGGCCATCGGCGTGCGGATGATGCCGGGACACACGGCATTGATCCGGATCCCCAGCGGCGCGGCTTCCAGGGCGCCGACCTTGGTCATCAACACCACGCCGCCCTTGGCCGCGTTGTAGCTGGACAGCCCCGGTGCGCCGATCAGCCCGGCCACCGAGGCCGTGTTGATGATGGAGCCGCGCGTCGGCCCCTCGTTGTTCGCCATGGCGCGGATCACGAACTGGAGGCAGTAGTAGACGCCGTTCAGGTCCACGTCGATGACGCGGCGGTGCTCCTCGAGGTCCATCGAAGCGATCGGCGCATGGCGCTCGATGCCGGCGTTGTTGAAGAAGACGTCGATGCGGCCGTAGTGCTCGACCGTCTTGCGGACCATCTCCTCCACCTGGGCGGGATCGGTGACGTCCACGCGAATGGCGATACCCCCGAGCTCGCGTGCCGCCGCCGTCGCATCGACGATGTCGGCGATGGCCAGGCGGGCTCCGGCCGCGTGGAACTCCCTGGCGGTGGCGAGGCCGATGCCGGAGGCGCCGCCGGTAATGAGGGCCACTTTTCCTTCAAGACGACACATGCGGGACTCCTGGGCGCCGGGGGCGCGATGAGCTTCGGAAGATGGCGGCGCCCGGACCACTCTCGCGGCCGCCCGGTTCGTGGGGCCGAGGGGTAGACCGACGGCGGCGCGCAAGCAAGAATGCGCGGCCGCGAAGACCGGAACCGGTTTCCGCAGTAGCCATCAACGTGGACACCGCCCTTCTCCAGCGCATCCTGCTGCCCTTTCTCTTCGGCCTGACGGCCGCCGCCCTCGTCGGCGTGCTTCGGGGCTTCGGCGCGCTCGGTCGCCTGCGGGTGTGGGCGGTGCTCACCGGCGTGGCCTCCGGAGCCTACCTGGCCTTGAGAGGCTCGGGATTGGCCTGGGAAGGGAGCATCCTCCAGGCCCTGTCCGCTATCGCGATGCTGGCGGCAACTGCCGCGCTGCTGCGCCTCGTTGACCTCATCTTCTGGGACTGGTTCCTCAGCAAGCGCCGGCACATCACGGTGCCGCGCCTGGCCATCGACCTCTTCAAGCTGCTGGCGCTGGTGGGCGTGGCCATCGCCATCCTCAAGTTCGACTACGGGATGGAGCTGAGCGGCCTGCTGGTGACGTCCACGGTGGTCTCGGCCGTGATCGGCCTGGCCATCCAGGACATGCTCGCCAACGTGGCCGCCGGCCTCGGCGTCCAGCTGGAAAGGCCCTTCAACGTCGGCGACTGGCTGCTGATCGGCGACCACGAGGGCGTCGTCACCCAGCTCAACTGGCGCACCCTGACCCTGCTCACCCGCGACCGCCACGAGGTGCTGGTCCCCAACTCCACCGTCGCCAAGACCGTCGTCATCAACTACTGCCGCCCGAGCACCCTGCAGCGCGTCCACACCAGCGTGGGCGTGGCCTACGGGCACCCTCCCGGCATCGTGAAGGCTGCCCTGTCCCGCGCCGCTTCCGCCTCCCCGGAAGTCGCCGCGAACCCCCCGGTCGAAGTGCTGCTGCGCTCCTTCGGCGATTCCTCGATCGACTACGACGTCCGCTTCTGGATCCACGACTACGGAAGGCTCTTCCAGATCCTCGACGGCGTGAACTCGCGGATCTGGTACGAACTGCACCGCTGCGGCCTGACCATCGCCTTCCCCCAGCGCGACGTGACGCTGAGGACGGCTTCCGACGAGCAGGAGAAATCGGCCGCCGAGCGCCGGCGCCGCGAGATTTTCGCCGTGCTGAGGCCTCTACCCGTCTTTGCACCCCTCAGCGACGAGCAGATCGAGACTCTGGTCGGCGGCGCCCACCTTCACGAGTTCATGGAGGGCGAGGCCCTGGTGCGCCAGGGCGAACACGGCGCCTCCCTCTTCGTGATCCGGTCGGGATCGGTGCGCATCGAAAAGTCGGTGGATGGAGGACCGGCGGCGAGGATGGCCACGCTCGGAGTCGGCGATTTCTTCGGCGAGATGAGCCTGCTCACCGGAGAGCCACGTTCGGCGTCCATCCTCGCCGAGGACGAAGTCGAGGTGGTCGTCGTCAGCAAGGAGGCCTTCGCGCCGGTGCTCGCGGCCGACAGCGGCATCATCGTCGGCCTCTCGGCCGCCCTCGAGGCCCGGGCCCGCGACACGGCCGAACGCCTGGCCGAGTTGCCGGCCAGCGCCGGCGCCGAGGTCGTGAGGCCGTCGAGCTCGGCCCTGCTGAGGCGTATCGGTCGTTTCTTCGGGGTCGAGGAGAAGTGAGCGCGGCGCTTCAGGACCGGCGGCTCTTCAGGTCGTAGACCAGCGACGCGACCGTGTAGTAGGCGGGGTAGAAGAGCGAGATCCACGCCAGCAGCCGTGAAGGCTCGGGAAGCTGCAGGACCAGCGCAAAGCCCATCACGCTCCAGACGGCGCCCAGCCACACGGCCACCGACTGCCCCTTCTCCATGCGGCTCGGATAGAGCCAGCGCATCGGCACGAACACCATCGCCACGTAGCCCACCAGGAAGACCAGGTTCACCCAGGGACCGGTGCCGAGCACCACGTAGTAAAACACCAGCACGTTCCAGTACGAGGGGAAGCCCATGAAGTAGTGCTCGACGAAGCCCTTCGCGTCGGTGCGGGAAAATCCGTAGGCACTGGCCAGCAGCACCGAGAACGCCGCCCATTGCAGGCCGGGCGGAAGGATGCCGGGCTGCACGAGCACGGCCACCGGGACCACCACGTAGTTCAGGTAGTCGATGATGTTGTCGAGCAGGCCGCCGTCGATCCACGGCACCACCTGCTTCACCTTGGCCTTGCGGGCGAGGGTGCCGTCGGTGGCGTCCACCACGAAGGCGGCCGCGAGCATCACGAAGGTCTGGCGGTAGTCGCCGCGGAAGGCCGCCGCCAGCGCGACGAAGCCGAGCACCGCGCCGAAGGCGGTGTAGGCGTGCACCGCCAGCGCGAAGAGGAGGCGCGGCAGGGGGACGGGGGTTTCGCCTCGATCCACGTTCCCTTCCTACGCCGCTGCGCCTTGCTCGGCAACGACGAGGCGGGCCACTTCGTCGGGCCTCTCCATCGGAATGAAGTGGCTGGTCCCCGTCACTGTGACCAGCCGGCTCGCGGGCGCGGCCTCGAGGACGCGACGCGCCCTTCCTTCGTCGAGCGTGGTGCTGTGCTCGCCGCGCAGCAGCAGGAGGGGCTGCTGCACCCGGCGCAGGAGGGCGAATGCGTCGAGTTGGGAAGCCGCAGAATAGACCTGGGCTTCCACGCGGGCCGGGCAAAGCAGTTCAATCTCGCCGTCGGGCCTCTCGAAGGTGCCTTCGTCCACGTAGGCGTGCAGGGCCTCGTCGGTCCAGGTGGCGTAGGGCTCGCGGCGGCGGAAGGAACGGAACAGCACTTCGCGCGAGGGCCACACCATGCGCCGCGTGCGCGTCCGCGCCGCCATCGGGTTCTGGCCGGCTTCCTCGACGGGGCGCGCGAGCTCGGGATGGAAGAGCACCGGATCCACCAGCACGAGGCGTCTCAGCAGGGAGGGCTCGACCGCCGCCACGCCGGCCAGCGTGGTCGCTCCCGCCGAATGCCCCACGCCAAGGGCATCGCGGATGCCGAGGGCTTTCATCAGGTCGATCGTGTCGGTGATGAAATGGTCCCAGGCGTAATCGTCGTCGGGCTTGGAAGAAAGGCCGTGGCCGCGCTGGTCGTAGGTGACGAGGCGCGAGGTGACGCCGAGTTTTCGCAGCCGTCCGATCAGCGGCTTCCAGATCGCGCCCACGAATCCCGTGGGATGGGACAGGAGGATGCAGTCTTCGCTCGTGTGGCCGCCCCAGTCGGTGACATGGAAGGTCAGCTTGCCGACGCGAAGGCGCTGGTCGCGCCGGTCGGGAAAAGCAGCAACGTCGGCTGTCATGGCGGGCGTCGGGTTCTTGCACCTCTGGTGGATCGTGCAAGCGGGGGCGGTCGCTCCGTGATCTGGCGGTTGCCCGGCCATTCTGCCATCCTCGGCGCAATGACGAAGATCAGCCTGAAGTCCTTCGAGAAGAAGATCCGTGTACGACGGCTGCGGTCGTCGGATTTTGCCAGGGTCGTGGAACTGCAGAAGCTCTCGTTTCCCGACATGAAACCCTGGACCAAGGAGCAGTACGAAAGCCAGCTCGAAGTGTTCGCGGAGGGCCAGATCTGTGTCGACGTGGACGGCGTCCCCATCGCTTCGTCGTCCAGCCTCATCGTGGATTTCGACCTCTACCACGAGTGGCACGACTGGAAAGTCATCGCCGACAGCGGATTCATCCGCAACCACGACCCCAACGGGGACACGCTCTACGGGATCGAGATCATGGTGCACCCCGACTACCGGGGAATGCGGCTGGCGCGTCGCCTTTACGACGCGCGAAAGCAGCTCTGCCGCGAGAAGAACCTCGCCCGTATCGTCATCGGTGGCCGGATCCCCGGGTACAAGGCCTACGCCAAGCGCATGAGCGCGAGGGAGTACGTCGACAAGGTGGTCGGCAAGGACCTGCACGACCAGGTGCTCACCGCCCAGCTTTCAAACGGATTCGCGCTGCGGCAGCTCATCGCGGACTACCTCCCCTCCGACGAGGATTCCGCGGGATGGGCCACGCACATGGAGTGGCTCAATCTCGGCTACGAGCAGAACGAGCGGCGCCGGCTGAACGCGGTCCAGAGCGTGCGCATCGGTGCCGTGCAGTACCAGATGCGCCCGGTGGAGAACTTCGCCGGGTTCGCGCAACAGGTCGGTTTCTTCGTGGATGCGGCCAGTGACTATCACTGCGACTTCCTGCTGTTTCCCGAGCTGTTCACGACGCAGCTCCTGTCGTTCGCCAAGGCCAGGCGACCCGGCGCCGCGGCCCGCAAGCTCGCTTCGTTCACGTCGCAGTATCTCGATCTCTTCACGAAGCTGGCGGTCCGCTACAACGTCAACATCATCGGCGGGAGCCAGTTCTGTCTCGAGCGCAGGAAACTCTACAACGTCTCGTACCTGTTCCGGCGCAACGGGACCATCGAGAGGCAGGCCAAGCTCCACATCACTCCTTCCGAGCGGCGCTGGTGGGGCGTCGAGGGCGGTGACCGCATCGACGTGTTCGAGACCGACCGCGGCCGCATCGCCATCAATGTCTGCTACGACGTGGAGTTTCCGGAACTGGCGCGCATCTGCGCGAAGGCCGGCGCCCTCATCCTGTTCGTTCCCTACAACACGGACACGCGGCAGGCCTACGTCCGGGTGCGCCACTGCGCCCAGGCCCGTGCGATCGAGAACCACCTGTTCGTGGTCATCGCGGGTTGTACCGGCAACCTGCCCCACGTGGAGAACGCCGACATCCACTACGCGCAGTCGGCCATCCTCACTCCTTCGGACTTCCAATTCGCGCCGGACGGAGTGGCGGCCGATTGCGAGCCGAACATCGAAACGTTGGTGATGCGTGACGTCGACCTCGAGCTGCTGCGCCATCATCGGTACGGGGGCAGCACGCTCAACTGGAACGACCGGCGTCGCGATCTCTACGGTCTCCTCTACCACGGGCCGGACGGCAAGGACGTGGTCGTGTGACGAAGGCTTCGCGGGGCGGCGGTCTCCTCGCGACGACCCGCGGAAAATCCCTGCTCTTCGGTGCGCTCTACCTGAGCGAGGGCGCCCCGATCGGTTACCTGTGGGTGGCCCTGCCGACGTCGCTGCGCGCGTCGGGGGTTCCGCTGGCCGAGGTTACGGCGCTGGCGGCACTGCTCGTGGTCCCGTGGACCTGCAAGTTCGCCTGGGCACCGCTCGTCGACCTGCTGACGCGGCGAGGGATCGCACTTCACCACGTGATCGTCTCTGCCCAGGCACTGATGGGCCTCACGCTACTCTCCCTCCTCGTGCTCGATCCCCTCCAGGATTATGCCTTGCTGCGCGCCTTCCTTCTCGCACACGCGTTCGCAGCGGCCACCCAGGACGTGGCCATCGACGCGTGGTGCATCCGGACGGCCGCCCCCGCCGAACGCGCCCGGCTCAACGGCTGGATGCAGGTGGGCATGCTGTCGGGGCGCTCCCTTCTCGGGGGCGGGGCGCTCGTGCTGGCGCCGCTGGTTGGAACACCGGTGGTGGTGGCTCTGCTCATTGGGGTCACGACGTTCTCGGGCGCCCTCGTGCTGGCGTCTCCGTCGCCCCGGGCGGCAGCGGCCGCGGCAGCGACGCCGCCGGTCGGCCGCATGCTTCGCGACGCCCTGGGCCGGCGCACGACCTGGGCCGGCCTGCTGTTCGCCCTCCTCGCCGGTGCCGGTCCGCGAGCCCTCGAGGTGGTGTGCGGTCCCTTTCTCGTCGATCGCGGCTATGCCTCCGACGAGGTCGGATGGCTGCTGGCCGGCCCCTTCATTTTCGCGACGATCCTCGGGGCCGTCCTCGGGGGGTGGATCGGGGATCGGGCTTCACGGACCCGGGTGGTGGGCGCGACGCTGGCCTGCGTGGCCGTGGGCGTTGCCATGGTGGCCTTGCTGGATGCTCGCTTCGGGGAACGCGCGGGAGCGCACCTGCTGCTGCCGATCGCCGCGACGTTCTTTGCCAACGGCGTGTTCACCGCCGTTTCCTATGCGCTGTTCATGGACCTCGCGGCGGCCGGCGCTTCGGCGACTCTCTTCAGCGCGTTCATGGGAGCCACCAACGGTTGTGAGGCCTGGGCCGTTTACGCCCTGGGTCGACTGGAGCCGACCCGTGGCTACTCCGGGGCGCTGATCGCGCTGAGCGCCGCGTCGGTACTGGCGCTGCTGCTGGTTCCGCTGCTGCGAACCTCGCCGGCCGGAAGTTCGAATCGGAAAAGGCGAGGTTGAAGCGCGAGGCCGACGGGCGTTCGAAGCAGGAACTCGACAGCGATGGAGGCGTCTACCACCAATCTCGCGAATGGTGGTCCCCCGCCGCGCGGCGCAGCTGCAAAGCCGTTCGTGAAGCTCGTCGGGGAGGTCTTGTACTCGTGGATTCGCCGTTTCTTTCCCTTTTGCTCCTGCTCTGCTCGCGGCCGCCGCCTCGACGAGAGGGACCACGCGGTGCACGCGAGCGAAGACACCGTCGTCGGGATCGATCTCCCACCGCAAGCTCGAGTCCCTCGCCGCCGTGACAGTCCCGCGTCGCTCCGCTAAGGTCCGCCGCCATGTCGCTCGCGGCCACGTCCATCGATGCTCTCTTCGGCCTTCGCGGCAAGGTCGCGGTGGTCACCGGTGCTTCCTCGGGCCTCGGCATCGAGTTTGCCGACACCCTGGCCTGCGCCGGCGCCGACGTCGCCCTGCTGGCCCGCCGAGGTGATCGCCTGGAGGAAGTGGCCGGGCAGCTGCGCTCCCGTTACGGCGTGCGCGTTCTGCCCGTCGCCGTGGACA
>JBHEPB010000014.1:0-4621 GCA_046260515.1 Binatia bacterium | reverse complement strand
GGCGGGATCAGCATCGCGAGGTTGGTCTTGCCGCAAGCGCTCGGAAATGCCGCGGCGATGTAGTGCGTCTCGCCCTGCGGGTTCTCGATGCCGAGGATCAGCATGTGCTCGGCCAGCCAGCCCTCGTCGCGGGCCAGGTTGGAGGCGATGCGCAGCGCGAAGCACTTCTTGCCGAGCAGGGCGTTGCCGCCGTAGCCGGAGCCGATGCTCACGATCTCCTTGTCCTTGGGGAAGTGAAGGATGAAGCGGCGCTCGGGCGAGAGGTCGCCGAGGGAGTGGAGGCCCTTGACGAAGGTGCCGTCGTCGCCGAGCTGGTCGAGGGCGATTTTCCCCATGCGCGTCATGATGCGCATGTTGACCACCACGTAGGGCGAGTCGGTGATCTCGACGCCGACGGCCGAGATGGGCGAGCCGGCCGGGCCCATGATGTAGGGCACCACGTACATGGTGCGGCCCTTCATGGCGCCCTTGAACAGGGGCATGACCTTGGCGCGGGCGTCGGCCGGGGACATCCAGTTGTTGGTGGGGCCGGCGTCTTCCTGCTTGTCGCTGCAGATGAAGGTGAGGTGCTCGACGCGGGCCACGTCGTTGACGTCGCTGCGGGCCAGGAAGCTGTTGGGGTAGAGGTCGGGGTTCAGGCGGATCAGTTCCCCCCGGCCCTCCATTTCGCGGCACAGCCTGTCGTTCTCCGCTTCCGACCCGTCACACCAGTAGATGGCGTCCGGCGTCGTCAGTTCGGCAACTTCCTTGACCCACTGCTCTAGCCCTTTGTGCATCGGTGATCCCCTGCCTTGAGGTGGCCGGGGCGAGTCGCGAAGGCGCCGCCCACGGCTGAGAATAAGCGGCGCTTCTACCGAGTTCGGTTCAGAGAAGCCAGTGCGAAGTCACCAGAGCCCAAGCCCTGCGGTGACGGCGCTTCTTTACGATTGTAGAGGCTTGAATGCTTCGAGAATGTCGATGACGCCGACCACGGTCCGGAAGGAGGAGCGAGGTTCGGCCGGGTGGAAGCGGGCGATGGAGATGGCCTCGGCTACCGTCGGGGTGCCGTCGCCCGCGGCCAGGAAGGTGTCGCGCACCAGTCTCCAGGGATAGGTGACCAGAGCCTCGACACCGCGGAACTCCTCCACCCAGTCGGCCACCAGCAGGCGGCCCCCCGGCCTCAGCACCCTCCAGCACTCCTTCAGGGCCTGGGCACGGGTGCGCGCATCGAAGGCCACCAGAACCCGCGTGGCGGTCACGATGTCGAAGCTCTCGTCGTGGAAGGGGAGGCGCTCGGCGAAGCCCTGGTGGAGTTCGGCGGCGCGGATGGTGCCCGAGATCTTGTGGGAGGCCAGTTCGAGGGCGTCTTCGTCGGGATCGATGCCGAAGAGCAGCGCGCCGGGTTCCCTCGAAGCGGCCAGGGCCAGCAGGTCGCCGGTGCCGCAGCCGAGGTCGAGGAGGCGGTCGCCGGACTTGAGCGACAGCAGCCTCACCATCTCGGTGACGTAGGCCCTCTCCGGGCTGGCCCACTGGATGAGGCGCTCGGAAAAATCCGAGAGCGTGTCGAGCCCGGCAAGGGCAAGTTCGGTCGGCGCTAGCATGGCTACCTGGACCGCGTCGCGACAGGGGCATTTCCTGCCTGCGCGGGCTTCGAGTAAAGCATCCGGCAGCCATGAAAGCCATGCGACGCCCCTGGCCCGTCCGCCTCGCGGCGCGAACGCTGCCCTGCCTGCTCCCCGCCCTGGTCCCTGTCCTGTTCCCTGTCCTGTTTTTGCTCGGCGGGAGCGGCTGCCACAGGGGCCTCGAACGCCCCGACGTCGTGCTCGTCACCATCGATACGCTGAGGGCCGATCACTGCTCGGCCTACGGCTATGCGGTGCCCACCACCCCGGTTCTCGACGCGCTGGCCAGGCGCGGCGTGCTGTTTCGCCGGGCCTACGCCGAATCGGCGACGACCGCGCCCTCGCACGCCGTGCTGCTGACGGGCCGCCACTTCCGGACCATGGGTGTCACCCGCAACGGGGCCACGATTCCCGACGAGGCCGTGACCCTGGCCGAGACGATGCGCGAGCAGGGCTACGCGACGGCGGGATTCGTCAGCTCCTATCCGCTGCGCAGCCGTTTCGGTTTCGGCCAGGGCTTCGACGTCTACGACGACACCTTCGACACGGCGGAAGCTTCGATCGGGCGCCGCAAGGAGGGGGAAAAGTCCTTCGATCGCCTCGCGGCGGCCACCGTGGAGCACGCGCTGGCCTGGCTGGCCCAGCGCGAGGACGACCGCCCCGTTTTCGTGTGGATGCACTTCGTCGATCCCCATGCCCCTTACCGCGCCCCCGAGAAGTTCGAAGCCGTGTGGCCCGGACCGTCGCGACCGGTGGTCGAACGCTACGACGCCGAGGTGCGCTACGCGGACAAGCAGCTCGGGGTCTTCCTGGAGCAGTTCGCCGCGCGCACGCCCGGGCGAAGCGACCTGGTGGTTGTCACCAGCGATCACGGCGAAGGACTCGGCGACCACGGCTGGATGGCCCACGGGACCAATCTCCACGAAGAGGCCGTCCGCATTCCGCTCGTGGTGAGCTGGCCGGGCCACCTGCCCGAGAACGTCGTCGAGGAGGCGCCGGTGGGAATCGTCGATATCGCCCCGGCCATCCTCGACCTGCTCAGCATCGAGGCGCCCACCTTCGCGCACGGCCGGCCCCTGTTTGGAAACGCCGATCCGGGCCGGCGCATCTTCCTTCAGCGTCGCGACTACAGGAGCGAGAAGGACCGCGGCCGCCGCATCGCCGGCGAGATGACGGCCGTCGTGGCGGGCGGCCACAAGCTCATCGTCGCCCCCAAAGAGAAGCTCCGTGCGCTCTACGATCTCGGCGCCGATCCCCAGGAGCTGAGGGAACTGCTCGGCTCTCCCGGCATCACGCCGGGCAAGGCGGCGCCACCCGCGCCTCCCGCCCCCGAAGGGCCCGAGAAAGCCGCGCACGAGGCCACTTCGGTGCGCATGGAGGACGAACTCACCCGCTGGCAGCAGGTCTTCCCCGCCGAGGCGGGAAGCGACGCTCCCATGGACGAGGAAACCCTGAAAGCCCTCCGCTCCCTCGGTTACGTGGACTAAACCCGGGACAGGTACAGGTTTCCGCGCAGCGGAAACCTGTACCTGTCCCGGGTTTCTGGCGGCGTGTTGCTTTGGGGGACTGACGGGGAAAGATTCCTGCAACGACGATTCGATGCCGAACGGGCAGACGGCCTTTGCCGCTCTCCCGTCGGCTCCGCGAGGAACAGCATGGCCGACGACATTTTCCAGACCATCCAGTCCCAAATCGAGAAGGATCGCGTCGTTCTCTACATGAAGGGAACGCCCCTGATGCCCCAGTGCGGGTTCTCCCAGAAGGTCACCCTGGCCCTGAAGGCCGTCGGCGCCAAGTTCGCCACCTACAACGTGCTGGAGGATCCGATGCTGCGCGAGGGCATCAAGCAGTTCTCCAACTGGCCGACCGTTCCCCAGCTTTACATCGGCGGCGAGTTCGTCGGCGGCTGCGACATCACAATGGCCATGTACGAGAACGGCGAGCTCGAGAAGCTGATCGCCGGCGACGCGAACTGAGCCCCGCGGCCTGACCCCGACGGCAATCGTTCCCTTCTTGTCTTCCTCGCACTTTACGCCGGCCGACCTGGCCTGGTTGGGCGCCCGCGGCATCATCCCCGAGACCGCCGGGCGTCAGCTTGGCCTTTACGCCTCTCCGCCGCCGCCGGTGCGCCTGCTGCGCCCCTGTGCTCCCGGCGACGGCATCCGCTGCCTCAGCGGCGACCAGGCCGGGGGCTACTCCTCCCGATACGACGAGCAGGCGCTCTCCCTGTCCGTCGCCAAGTTCGTACCGGCTTCGGGTGCGGCCAGTCGAATGTTCCGTGTGCTGCTCGCGGCCCTGGCCCACCACAATTTGCAGACCCGCAAGGACTTCGAGGACGGCGCCGCCTCGGGCAACGCCGACGCTGCGGCCGTGGTGGCCTTTTTGGACGGGCTGCGTTCCTTTGCCTTTTACGGCGACCTGGCCCGTGAACTCGCAAGCCGCGACACCGACATCGAAGGGGCCGCCGTATCCGACGTTCCGGCCCTTCTCTCCGCACTGCTGAGCGACAACGGCCTGGCCTACGCCTCCCTGCCCAAGGGTTTGCTGGCCTTCCACCGCGAGGCAGGCCGCGTGCGCACCGCCTTCGAAGAACACCTGGTGGAGGCCGCCGCCTACGCCCGCGGCGAGGGCGGCGTGTGCCGCCTGCACTTCACGGTGTCGCCCGAGCACGAGAGCCGTTTCCGCGCCCTGCTGGAGTCGGTTCGCGAACGCTACGAGAAGCACTTTGACGTGCGCTACGAAGTGGAGTTCTCCCAGCAGAAGCCCTCGACGGACACCATCGCAGTGGACCCCGACGGAAAGCCCTTCCGCGACCGCGACGGCAACCTGCTGCTGAGGCCGGCCGGTCACGGCGCGCTGATCGAGAACCTCGGCGACGTGGACGCCGATCTCCTCTTCGTGAAGAACATCGACAATGTGATGGTCGAGGCCCTGCTTCCGGCGACGGTGCTGTGGAAGAAGGCGCTGGCCGGCCTGCTGCTCGAGCTCCGCGACGAAGTCTACACGCACCGGCGGGCCTT
>JBHEPB010000134.1:0-3499 GCA_046260515.1 Binatia bacterium | reverse complement strand
GGCTGCTCGGGCGTACCATCGGCCTGCACGTCCATCTGCGGGGACGGCCTCATCGTCGGCGCCGAGTCGTGCGATGACACCGGCGTCGCTGACGGCGACGGCTGCTCCTCGTCCTGCACGGTGGAGGGCGGCTACGGCTGCGCGGGCGAACCTTCGGTCTGCACGCCGCTCTGATCGGGTGACCGCCCGGCGTGCAGCAACCTCCGGGATTGCTGCACGCCGGGCGGTTCGTGCGGCGCGTGGGGGGGATTGCGGCCCACTTCGGGCCGCAATCCCCCCCCGCGCGACCTCAGCTGTTGACGAAACGCATCATCGCTTCCGGGTAGCGCGTGCCCGCGGCAGCGCCCGGCGGCGCGATCTCGTCGATACGTGCAAGGTCGGCGGCGGAGAGGGGGATGGAGGCGGCCGCGGCGTTCTCCTCGAGATATTTGCGCCTCTTGGTGCCCGGGATGGGCACGACGTCGTCGCCCCGCGACAACACCCAGGCCAACGCCAGCTGCGAAGAGGTGCAGCCCTTCTCGGCCGCGATCTGGCCGAGGCGCGCCACCAGGTCGAGGTTCTTCTGAAAGTTCTCTCCCTGGAAGCGCGGCGAGAAGCGCCGGTAGTCGTCGGCCCCGAAGTCCTCGAAACTGCGAATCTGCCCGGTGAGAAAACCACGGCCGAGCGGACTGTAGGCGATGAAGCCGATGCCGAGCTCGCGGCAGGTGGTCAGCACGTCGTCCTCGGGATCGCGGCTCCACAGCGAGTACTCGCTCTGCACGGAAACGATGGGATGCACGCCGTGGGCGCGCCTCAGCGTCTCGCTGCCGGCCTCGGAGACGCCGAGGAAGCGCGTCTTGCCGGCCGCGACCAGGTCGGCCATGGCGCCGATGCTGTCTTCGATGGGCACCTCGGGGTCCACGCGGTGGAGCTGGTAGAGGTCCACGTGGTCCGTGCCGAGGCGGGCCAGGCTGGCATCGCAGGCGGAGCGGATGTAGTCGGGGCGACCGCACAAACCGCGCACCATCATGTTGGCGCGGTCGCGCACGATGCCGCACTTGGTCGCGAGCACCACGCGGTCGCGGCGGTCGCGGATGGCGCGGCCCACCAGCTCCTCGTTGACGAAGGGGCCGTACATGTCGGCCGTGTCGAGGAAGTCCACGCCGAAATCGATCGCGCGATGGATGGTCGCGATCGACTCGGTGTCGTCCGTCTGTCCGTAGAATTCGGACATGCCCATGCAGCCGAGCCCCATCGCCGAAACTTCCGGTCCCTTGCTGCCGAGTCTGCGTCTTTGCATGGGGTTCTTCCTACTGCGCGTGCGGCCGCGATGCCAGTGCGGAAATCAAAGAAAGGATCAGCCGCTGTGGCGCGCGATCTCGCGGCGGATCGAGCGCGCCATGAGTTTTTCGTAGAGGGCCGGCCACAGGCGGCTGAGCAGCGCCGTCAGCTTCCCCACCGGGGTGAGCACCAGCAGGCGGCGGCTGCGCCTTGCTCCCTCGAAGACGGCATCGGCCACGCTCTCGGGCGTGGCTACGCGCCCCACCGTGGACTGCTCGTGGCTGGCGGCCTCGCCGCGGCCGTCGAGGGCCGCACGGCCTATCCCCGTGCTGGTGAAGCTCGGGCACACCAGCATCACGTCCACCCCGGTGCCGAAGAGCTCCGTGCGCAAGGATCCGAACAGGCCGTGCAGCGCGTGCTTGCTGGCCGCGTAGCCGGTGCGCTCGTACAGGGGCGCGATGCCGGCGATCGAGCTGGTCACCACGAGGAGCCCGCGACGCTCGACGAGGCTGGCCAGCGCGGCCTTGGTGCAGTGCAGGGCGCCGAAGACGTTCACGTCCATCACGCGGCGGTAGACGGCGACGTCGGTGTCGGCCAGCAGGCTGCGGTGGGTGATGCCGGCGTTGCACACCAGCACGTCGATGCCGCCGGCCTCTGCGACGACGGCGCTGATCGTGTGACGGACGGCGGCCTCGTCGGTGACGTCGCAGGCCATGGGCCGGCAGCTTCCTCCCCGCGAGGCGATGGCTGCGGCCACGGCGCCGGCCGCCTCGCCGTCGCGGTCGAGCAGGACGACGTGGGAGCCCGCTTTCGCAAAACGCCGCGCCAGGGCGGCCCCAATGCCGCTGCCGGCGCCGGTCACCACCACGACCTTGCCGGTGAAGTCACGCCTTTGCGCCACGGTCCCCCGCTTCCTTACCCCCACGGCCCCTGGCCTGCAGGAACAACTCGAACACCTCGCGCGTGGTGAGGCGCGGCACGTAGCCGAACTCCTCCTTGAGGCGGCGGTTGTCGAGTACCGGCCGGAAGCGCAGGAAGCCCACCTGCTCGGGCCCGTACGGAGAGAGCCCCACGGCGTGCAGCACCGTCAGGGCCGCCTCGACCAGGAAGGCGGGCAGGGCGACGTAAGGTTTGCCGAGAAGGGCGGCGATCTCGGCCAGGCCGAGCGTACCGTCGCCCGCCAGGTTGTAGATGCCGACGCCGCCCTCGTGGATGCCGCGAAGGATGGCGCCGACCACGTCCCCGTCCCACACCAGCACGAAGGGCGCCGGCGAGCCGGCGATACCGAGGACGACGGGGCGGTCGAAGATCGCGGTGATCTGGTTGTGGGCCTGCTCGCCGAGGATGGTTCCCGGCCGGAAGACCAGCTGGAGAAGCCCGGGATGCTTGCGGCGCCAGTCGGCGAGCATCTCCTCGACGAGGCGCTTGTGGTCGGAGTAGGCGAACTCGGCATTGCCGCGCAGGGCGTCGTCTTCGCGCAGCCGGGCCGGATTGTCGGCGTGGTAGCCGTAGGCTGCGCCGCTGCTCGTGTAGATGAACTTGCGCACGCCGGCCGCCAGGCAGCCCTCGAGGACGTTGGCGGTGCCCGTCACGTCCACCGCGTACTCCAGTTCGCGGCCCATGTCCGGGGTGGGCGTCACGATGGCCGCCAGGTGCACGACGAGGTCGATCCGGTGCTCGGCGAACAGCGCCGCGAAGTCCGTCGTCCGGACGTCGGCTTCCACGTACTCGACGCCGTCCAGCGGCGACGGCGGCGGCCGCAGGTCGGTGGCCACGACGAGCTCGACGGCGCGGGGATCGGACGCCAGCGCGGCGACCAGCTGGCGTCCGATGTAGCCCGAGGCCCCGGTGACGGCGACGCGGCGGTAGGGCAGGGTTTCGGCGACCGCGCTCACTCGCCCGCCGGTTCCTGGTGCATCTCCTTGAAGGACTGGAGCCCGGGGGCGAACAGGTGGGCCGTCGGTTCGACGTCCACGTGCAGCACCGCGCAGCGCCCCGACTCGAGGCAGCGCCGCAGCGCTCCTTCCAGGTCGGCCGGATCCGACACACGCTCGCCATGGGCGCCCATGGCCAGGGCCACGCGGTCCCACTCGATCTCGCCGAGGTCGGTGTTGATGGTGCGGCTGCCGTCCGGCCCGAGCGCCGTCTGGAACATCCCGCGCGTGCCCTGCAGCGCGATCATCTGGTTGATCTTGACCATGCCCCACTGGCGGTCGCAGCAGATGACGAAGACCGGCGC
>JBHEPB010000124.1:0-17230 GCA_046260515.1 Binatia bacterium | reverse complement strand
CAGGTGCCCCTGCGGCAGCCACTCCGTCAGCGAAGGCGGCAGAAGCAGGGTTTGCTCAGGCAAATACGGCCGAAAGCTCGTTGGCATGCGTCATTCTAGCAGACTTTCGCTGCGATGTTTCTGCGGCGCACACTCCTAGCGGCAAACCAGTCGCGAAGCGTCTCCCCCCGCCACCCTTTCTCAGCGCTGGAGGCGCAGCAGCAGGCCCAGGAACTTCTTGGCCAAGGGGGTCAGTTTCGTGCGCATGTAGGCATTGGCCGCTGCCTTGATGCCCTCGGCCTGGGTGGGGTAGGGGTGGATTACGCCCGCGATCTTCGCGAGGCCGAGCCCGCCGCCGATGGCCAGGGACACCTCGCTGATCATCTCCCCCGCGTGGGAGGCGACGATGGTCGCTCCCAGGATACGGTCACTGCCCTTCTTCACGTGCACCCGCACGAACCCCTCGCTCTCGCCGTCGCAGACCGCTCGGTTCACCTTCTCCATGGCAACGGTGAACGTCTCCGTCTCCATCCCCGCTGCCTTCGCTTCGTGCTCGTACATTCCCACGTGCGCGATCTCGGGGTCGGTGAAGGTGCACCACGGCATCACCAGGGCACTGAGCTTCTTGCGCCCGAAGAAGAGCGCGTTCTGGACGGCGATCTTGGCGGCGGCGTCGGCCGCATGCGTGAACTGCCAGCGCAGGCAGCAGTCGCCCACGGCGAACACGCGCGGGTTCGAGGTGCGCAGGTTGTCGTCCACTCCGATTCCCTTGGCGTCGAAGGCGACGCCCGCCGCCTCCAGGCCCATTCCCTCCACGTTCGGCCGCCTTCCCGCGGCGACGAGGACGAGGTCGCAGGTCGCCTCGCCTTCGAGGCCGGCGGCGCGGTAGCGCACGACGCTTGCGCCGTCGGAGGGCGACACGGACAGGACTTGCGCTCCCAGAACCAGGCGTACTCCTTCCGCAACGAAGCGCTCCTGCACAATTCTCGCCGCATCCGCGTCCTCGCGGTGCAGCAGTTGCTCTTCCATGTGGAGCAGGGTCACGTCGCAGCCGAGGCGCCGCATGGCCTGGGCCAGTTCGCAGCCGATGGGCCCGCCGCCGATCACGGCCAGGCGACGGGGCCTCTGGGTGAGGTTGAACACCGTCTCGTTGGTGACGTAGCCGGACTCTGCGAGGCCGGGAATGGCGGGAACGGCGGCTCGCGCCCCGCTCGCGATCACCGCCTTGCGAAACCGCAGCGCCACTCCGGCAACTTCCACTGCGTCCTTGCCGGTGAATTGCGCGTTGCCCTGGAACACATCCACTCCGAGTTCGTCGCGGTAGCGCTTCGCCGAATCGTCGCGGCTGATGTCGGCGCGGATGGCCCGCATCCTCTCCATGGCACGCGCGAACTCGCGGTCGAGGAGGACGTCGTCCAGGCCGGCCTTCCCGAGCACTTCGCGGGCGTCCGCCACGCGCCGCGCGTGGCGGATCACGGCCTTGGAGGGCACGCAGCCGTAGTTGAGGCAGTCGCCGCCCATGAGGTTGCGTTCCACCAGGGCCACTTTTGCGCCGAGCCCCGCGCCCACGGCCGCGCAGATCAGCCCGCCGGTCCCCGCACCGACGACCACCAGGTCGTAGAGCGGCGCCGGCGCCGGGTTCTTCCAGTCCGAGGGCCGTACCCTTTCCAGCAGCGTGGTGTTGTGCTCGTCCAGCGGCGAGACTTCGCTGTGCCAGGAGGTCGTCATTCGCGCGCTTTCTCGATGGCGTTTCGCGCCGACAGGAGGCCCGCCGCGCCCGTCTTGCGCGAGGTGGCCTCAGCCAGGGCGCGACGCGCCGTACGTGTGACCACCGCCGTCACCGCCACCGTCGCGACCAGTCCCAGCACCAGCACGCCGTAATATCCCGCTCCCTTTTCCACGCCCGCCCCGCCGGCCAGGGCTGCGACGTCGCCCGCCAGTTTGCCGTAGTACACGTAGAGGAGGGTTCCCGGCAGCATGCCGACGGAGGCCAGCAGGTAGTCCGGGAAGCGAACACGGGTGAGACCGAGGGCGTAGTTGAGCAGGGTGAACGGAAACGCGGGAGAAAGTCTCAGCAGGAAAACGATACGCCGCCCCTGGGCGGCCACCGCCTGGTCGATGGCCGCGAAGCTCGCATTGCCCGCCAGTCTCTTCTCGACCAGACCACGCGCGACGTATCGCGATACCAGGAAGGCGAGCGACGAGCCGAGGGTCGCTGCGCAGAACACGTAGACGACGCCGGGACCGAGGCCGAAGACGGCGCCCGCGGCAAGGGTGAGCAGCGAAGCCGGCACGAAGGCCACCACGGCCAGCGCGTACCCGCCGATGAAGACGACGGGCCCGAGGGCGCCGAGGCCTGCCACCCACTCCGCAAAGCGCGGGATCTCGCCTCCCGCCTTGCGGCCCAGGAGGAAAAGCCCGGCGACCAGCACGGCCACGAGGGCCCACCTGGCCAGGCTGCCTACTTTGCCTTCCACTTGTACCAGAGTGGCGGGATGGCCTGCAGCGGCCCGAGGGGACTCCACTGCGCGTGGCGCAGGTCGTTCTCGATGCGGTCGCAGTGCCTCAGCACGGGCCTCAGGTCTTCGACGCGCGAAGCGATGCGCCGCCAGTCCGTCCACAGCGATTCGTCGTCGAAGGTGACCTGGTCGGTGGACAGCTTCCACAGCCAGCGGTGGGCGTCGCGGGCCAGCACGTTGAGGTTGGGGGACTTGTCGAGGTCCTCGATCTGGAAGCGGCTGTGGCGGATGCCCGGCTTCAGGTACCGGGTGCGGTAGATTTCGATCTCGCGCCGCACCTTGTCGTCCACCACGAGGCCGAGGCCTCGCGCCATGCGCTCGAGCTCGGCGGCCGGCTCGGCCATCACGTTGTCGTAGTCCACGAACACGCAGGTGGACGAGCGGGCCCTCTCGAAGTAGGGCACCACGTTGACCAGCCACTCGAGGTCGCTCTTTTCCTGGGTGCCGCGGTGGGGTTCCAGGCGGGCCCTCGAGCGCGCCACGCTGAGGGGATTGCGCACGGCGAACACGTAGCGCGCCTCCACGCCGCAGCGCTCGAAGACGCGCTGGAAGAAAGGCCAGAAGCGCGAGGTGCGCGCGTACTTGTAGCCCCACAACGGCGAGTTGCCGAAGCGGCGACGGATCATCGCCACGCAGTCGTCCTCGATCTGGCGGATGTCGGGCCGGTCGTACTCGGCGTCGTCGATGAGGCGAACGCTGTCGGCGCGGCAGGCCATCGCCCGCTTGAGGCGACGGCTGATCTTGAGGAAGTCGTTGTCTTCGAAGAAGCCCGTGGGGTTCTTGCCGCTGCCGGGACGGAGGTTGTCGCCGAGGTCCACGCCGATGGCCTGCAGTCCGCGCGTGATCGCACTGGTTCCGCTGCGGCCGACGCCGAGGATGGTCACCATGACCCAGGGTTTCTTCGCGGCGTCGTCGCTCATCGTGGCGATGGTTCTCCGTGTGGTCTTGCGAAGCAGCCGGGCGGCGATTCGCGGGAAGAGGCCGGCACTATTGGCCCGTCTCCGGACGGAGGTCAAACAAGGAACGGACACGCGCCACCGTGCGTTCCAGGTCGTCCAGGGGCTGCCGCTCCCGCGGCGCCTCTTCGCCGAAGCGATGCGCCAGTCCGCGCTGCCGCATCTCCGCGAAGTAGGCGTCGAAGTCGCGCGCGGGCTTGAACAGGCCCATCTCCACGCCCCACCGCCACAGGCCGGACTTCGCACGGCCGGTGCCTTCGCCGCCGCGCCGCGGCCAGTCGAACACGGCCACCGGCTTGCCGGTGGCGCTCGCCTCCACCAGCAGGGAGGCGCTGTCGATGGTGACGATGAAATCGTCGGCGAGGGCGAGGTAGGCCTTGTAGGGGTTGTTGGCCGCGTCGGCCTTCTTCCACTTGTAGATGTGGCAGCGCGTGTCGAGGGCCGCGTGGACGGCCGAGGCGAGGGCGTCGGCGGCGTCGGCGGGCGTGCGCGGGCTGGTGCTCACCAGCAGGGAGCCTCCCGTGTTCGCGGTGAGGCGGCCGGCCTCGCGGCCCAGCTTGGCTGCGGTTGCTGGATCGAGGAGGTAAGCCGAGCTGTTGCCGCCGGCGAGCAGGGCCATCCACGGCCGCGGCAGGTGGGCAAGGCGCGGTTCCCATGTGGCGGCGGCTGCGGCGAGTTCCCCGGGATCGAGACGGTTGAGGACCCCGGTCACGTGCAGGATGTTGCCGCGCTCGGGCAGGCCGAACTGGGGCATCGTCACGATGAGGTCGAAGCGGTCGAGGGGAGCCTGCACGTGGAGAAGATGGACCAGGCGCGTGCGTCCGCCCGACTGGCGGCGGATCCACTGCGCCACGGGAGCCGCACGCCGCGAAGCGGCGATCACGAGGTCGGGCCAGGGCGGGGCCAGGACGGAGGAACGGTCGCGGTCCACGGTGCAGCGGGTGGCGCCGAGCAGGACGTTCGGGATCACCTGGAGGAAGTTGTGGTGGAGCTGCTTGATCTCGTAGGGCCAGCCGAGGGCTTCGGCCAGGCTCTGCATCTGGCCGTTGCCGCCGGCGCCCCGGCCGAAGAGCACCCAGACACGGGGCGGTGCGGGCGGAGAGGAGGCCTGGTCGATGTCCATCTCCTTCTCTCGCCGCCCGGCTACCTTTGTAGCGTGTCCGCCGGACCGGACCACTTTTGCCCCGGTGGGTCGTCGAAGGGGGGGGATCAGCCCCCGCTGGCGCGGCGCGGTTCGTCCGGGATGCGACGGTCGTCGCTGCAGCCGAGAAGCTCGCGGACGCGG
This sequence comes from Binatia bacterium, assembly GCA_046260515.1. GTDB lineage: Bacteria > Desulfobacterota > Binatia > UBA1149 > CAITLU01 > DATNBU01. Next base: position 12,491 of record JBHEPB010000124.1, on the reverse strand, counting down.
GCTGCGACCACCTCGGCCTCGTTCAACGGCGGGAGCGGGGCCAGGTCCAGGGTTCCGTCGAACATCCTGGCGTAGCCGCCGTCCACGAGGCCCTTGTGGAAGCGCTCGAGGTCGCGGGTCGGATGCACGATGCCGCGCTCGATCAGCCGCGAGCAGAGATACTCGCGACCCTGCTGGGGCCGGAAGGTCCCCTTGCCCTTTCTCGGTTTCGAGAACGCCAGGGCCGTTACGCCGTCCACGAGGCGCTGGGCCAGGCCCGGCGCCTTCTTGCGCAGCGGGTAGATGTAGACCGGCTTCCCGGTGGCGCAGGCCTCGGCGATCATCGATTCGCTCTCGCCGGTGACGACCAGCACGTCGGCGCCCGCCAGGTAGCCCAGGTAGGGATTGTCGGTGCGTCCGGCCTTCCAGCGATGGACCTCGCCGACGGCGTTCTCCCCGCGGCCGAGGGCAGACTCCATGGCGGCGACGGAGGCTTCCGGGGTGCGGCGACTGGTGACGACCACGACGCTGCCCTCGTGCTTGCGCGCCAGCGCGGCCACGTCGTCGCCGAGGCGGCGCGCGGTTGCTTCGTCGAAGTCGTACTGGACGCAGTTGCCGCCGGCCAGGACCACGATGCGGGGAGAAGCCTTGCCCGCGAAGAGGTCGGGGAACTTTACGGCGGCCTCGGCGAGACGCGCGGGAGTGACCTGGTTCAAGGGCGCCGTCAGTGCGATGCGCCGCTCGTGGGGAGGATAGCGCACGTAGGAGCAGGTGGCGACGAGGTCGAAGTTGGTGGCGACGTCGCCGCCCTTGCGTCCCATGGCGATCACCGACGTGCGTCCCTCGCCCTGGCGGGCGATCCAGCGAGCGATGGGACCGGTGGACCATCCGGTCGAGATCACGAGATCGGGCCAGGGCGCAGCGAAGGTCTTCGCGCGGCGACCGCCGGGATCGACGGCCAGAGGGCCGAGGAGGCGATCGGTCACCTTGGTCCACCATGGAAAGCCGCCGTCGCGGATTTCGCAGGGCCAGCCGAGCGTGTCGGCCAGGCCGATGGACTGGGTGGTGTGGCCGGGCTTCGGGTCGGCCAGGATCCACACGCGTGGCGCGGACGGTTCGAGCCGCTTGCCGCCCTCGCGCCAGTCGACCACTTCGGCGCCGAGCAGGGTGCGGCGACGCACGCCGAGGCGCCATCGCACCTCGGGCTGGTTGCGCGACGATGCCTCGAGGTGCTTGCGCCACCAGCCGAAGCCGCGGCTGGCGAGCGCGATGGTGCTGCCGTCGGCCAGGCGTACGGTGCGCGGCACGTCGTCCACGGTGACGAATACGGCGCGGCGGGCCCGATAGAACAGCTGGTCGAGGACCCAGGGGATGTCCTCGTTGGAGAGCAGTTCCACTCCGGAGGTGCACAGCACCGCGTCGAAGGGTCCCAGCGGAACGTCCACGCTGTCGGCGGCCGCGGCGGTGGGATCGCAGGTGGTGAGGGTGGCGCCCGGGTACTTGCCGACGCGGCTCTCGACGGCCTCGTTGCGCGGGCCGGCCAGCGTGAACTCGAGGATGCTGTGCGCCGAAGCCTGGGTTAGCAACTGGCCGAGGCCGGCCTGGGGCGGAGGCGGCAGGGGAGTGGCCAGGGGCGGCACCGCGCCGGCGCCTCCGCGGGTCCTTGCGCGGCGCACGCGCGCGACGAACTCCGTGTAGAGCGTGTCCTCGGTCGAGAAGTCGAAGGCGCAGTATTCCTGGCGGTCGGCTTCGCGCTCCATGTCGTGCCAGATGTCGTGCACGGGGCTCGGCATGTACACGAAGAGTTCGGGGAAGGGATGCCAGGGCTGCTCGTGGATGGTGGTGAAGTGCAGGCACTTCGAGTAGCCGGGCACGTAGTCGAAGTCGCGGGCGTGCCAGCAGGCCTCGAGCTTGCCCCACTCCGGGCGCGATCTTTTCTCGATGGCCTTGCGCACCGTGCTGCGCACCACCTCGTAGGTCCAGATCGGCGCCATGCGGTCGCAGTCGATGAGCATCACCGCCGTGTCGTCGGGGCTGATGGCGAGGAAGCCCTTGCCCTGCATGTCGCTGTCGAAGAGTTCGGCCGGGTCGGATAGCCAGACCTGGTCCACGTCGTTGTAGATGGCCCGCCCCGACTTCGCCCAGTGCGCGATCGCGAAGCGGTAGTTGGTGAAGCCCGTCAGCCACCAGCGCCGGTCGTAGCCGCGCACGTCCTTCATCAGGTGGATCTCGTAGACCCTCGACGGATCCCGGACCTTGTCGACCGAGTGGATGAAGACGCGCTCGGCGCGGTACTGCCCGGCCTCGGTGCCGAGGTAGATGCGCACGGGGGGCAGCGTGGACGGAGTGACGCCGGAGCGGGCCGGCAGCACGATCTTCTGCGGAAGGTCGCGGACGCCGGCGCTGGGCAGACGGGAAGGGCTCGGGAAGATGCGATCCTTGACGCGCCTGGTGGTCAGGAATGGCATGGTGACCTCCACATGCGCAGACTGCGCCCTGTGATCCGGAGTCCAGTAAAACCGGACCCGGTGCTGCGTGTCAACGCGAGCCGGCGGCGGCCTCGGGGGCTGCCTTATCGGTCTCGGTGTCCATCGTTAATGCTTCGGCGTCGTGATCCGCGAAACGCTCGTCGCCCCGCAGTTCGGACACGCGTCCGGCGCTCAGGCGGTAGACGCGGTCGGCCACCTGGAGAAGGCCGGGCTGGTGGGAGATGGCCAGGATGGTCGTGCGCCCGCGCAGGGAGCGGACCGTGTCGTAGATGCCGGCCTCGCTCGCAGGATCGAGAGCCGCCGTGGCCTCGTCCAGGATGAGAAGGCTCGGGCGGTGCACCAGGGCGCGCGCGATGGCGATGCGCTGGCGCTGGCCGCCCGACAGCCTGGCGCCGCGCTCGCCCAGCGGAGTGTCGATGCCCTGGGGCAGGTCCTTCACGAAGTCGAGGGCGCCGGCCGCCCGCAGGGCCTCTTCCACGTCGCTGCGCGAAAGGGCCGGGTCGCCGAGCGTCACGTTGGTGAGCAGGTCCTCGTGCAGCAGCAGCATGTCCTGGGGCACGTAGCCCACGCAGAGCCGCCATTTGGACACGTCGATCTCGGAAAGCGGCACGTCGTCGAGAAACACTTCTCCCTGCTGGGGGCGGACGAGGCCGAGGGCGAGGTCTGCGATCGTGGTCTTGCCGGCTCCGGACGGCCCGATGATGGCCGTCACTTCGCCGGCCGGGATGAAGAGGTTCGCGCCGGCCAGGATGGGCCTTTCCTCGTAGGCGAAGTCCACGTCGCGGATCGTGAGGCCCTTCTCGAAGACGGGCTCTCGGGTGCCGGTGCCGGTTTCGGCCTGGCGTTCGGACTCGGTGATGGTCTTCTGCAGGGACCAGAAGGCGCTCTCGCAGGCGGCCATCGCCTGGTACTGCTTCTGCGACTTCTGGAGGCTGAACAGGGCACGCGCGAAGATCAGCGAGAGCATGATCACGCTGTCGACGGGGATCTCCCAGAACGTGGTCGCGATGTAGAGGCCGCCGGTCAGCGACATCACCAGCAGCGGCTCGTGCAGCGCGCGCACCGCTTCCTTGCTCAGCACCTGCTTGCGCAGCGCGCGGTTGAGGCTCTCGGTTTCGTGCTCGAGCAGGGGCGCGATGAGGGGTTCGCGGCCCATCGCCTTCAGGGGCTTCACCGCGTAGAGCACGTCGGTCATGCGCGAGATCAGCGTGCGCATGAGGTCGGTCTGCTTGACGCCGGCGCGCTTGGTCTTGCGCACCAGGCCCGACAGGGCGCCCACGGTGGCCAGCCCGACGAACGTCGCCCCCAGCGTGGTCTGCCAGGAAACCGAGGCGGCGATGCCGATGTACAGCACCGTCTGGATCAGCTGGGACACCAGCGTTGTGCCGTACAGGTAGGCTTCCGAAGCCCGCGACGCCTCGGTGGCGAAGGCGTTGGAAAGCAGGCCGACGGGCTGGCGCACGTAGTAGAGCCAGCGCGCTGAGAGCAGGGCGCGCAGCAGGGCCAGGCGAAGGTCGGTGGCGACGTGGGCCACGGTGTAGCCCACCTGCCTCTGGGCCACGAGCATCAGCGAGGCCTTGGTGATGCTGCCGGCCACGATGAGCAGGAGCAGCACGCCGAGGGTCGGCTCGATGCCGAGTCCGGCCAGGGTCGAGCGCAGCGTCTTCTCCAGGCCCGAGTCGCCGCCGGCGGAGCCGGTGACCATGCCGAGCAGCGGCAACAGGCTCGACAGTCCCACGCCCTCGGCCATGGCGGCGAGGATGAGGCACACGAGCATGATGAGGGTGCGCGACGGGTAGCGTCGGGCGAAGACGAGAAGGAGCTGCATCGCGGGCTCGGCTGTGCGTACCGGTTGGCGCACGGGGGGTCAAGGAGCGAGCCCGAGCCGGTGAGAACCGCCGTCGAGGCGCCCGCGAGCGGTGTCGGGAGATAGGCGTTCCCCCGTGCCCTGCTACACTGCGCCCATGCCCGTCCAGGCCCTCGTCCTTGCCGGTCGCCGCCGCGGCGGCGACGCGGTCGCCGATGCGTCGGGACTGCGCCACAAGGCCCTGCTGCCCATCGCCGGCGTCGCGATGCTCGAGCGTGTCGTTACCGCCATCGAGGACAGCGCCGTCGCCTCGTTCGTCGCCGTGAGCAGCGACGATCCGGAGTTGATCCGCGGCACACCGGTGCTCGCCGGGCAGGCGGCGCGGGGCTTCCTCCGCTTCCACCGCTCGGCGAACTCGCCCGCCTCGAGCGTCGCGGACTTCGTGGACGGCGCATCGTCCGGCGGCCCGGTCTTCGTCACCACCGCCGACCATCCGCTGCTCACGCCCGAGATTCTCCGCTATTTCGTGGAGCACGCCTCGCGAAGCCCGGCCGATTTCGTCGTCGGCATGGTGCCCGCCTCGGTGTACCGGGTGCGCTTTCCCGACCAGCCGCGCACCTTCATCCCGTTTCACGGCGAAAAGTACTCCGGCGCCAATCTCTTCCTGCTGCGAACGCCCGCCGCTGGCCTGGTGCCGCGCTTTTGGACGCGTGCGGAGGCCCATCGCAAGACCCCCTGGAAGCTCGTGCGGGAGTTCGGTTCGGCCAACCTCGCCTTGTTCCTCCTCGGGCGCCTCGACCTTCGCGCGGCGCTCGGGCGGGCGTCGTCGGTGATCGGCGCCACGATCGACGCCGTTGAACTGCCCTTCGCTGAGGCTGCCCTCGACGTGGACAAGGAAGCCGATCGTCTCGCGGTCGAGGCCGTCTTCGCGGAGAGGACCTGACGATGCCGCCGACCTCGCTGGTCTTTGGCGCGGCCGCTCGTTAAAGGCTTCGACCCAGCACGTGCGCATCGGAGTACTCACCAACCTGCGCGCCGGCGGAAGCGGCGCGCGAGCCGCCAAGGTGCTCGAGCACCTTGCCCGTTATCCCGACATCGTCCACGTCGAGGCCGACAGCGCGGAAAAGGCCACCGACGTGCTGCGCGAACTGGCGGAAGCCCGCATCGACGTGCTCGTCGTCAACGGCGGCGACGGCACGCTGCAGCGCGCCCTCACCGAGGTGCTGTGCGCGACCTCGCCCTTTCGCCGGACCGGCGATCCGCGCGAACTTCCGATGGTCGCGCCCCTGCGCACGGGCCGCACCTGCATGAGCGCTTACGACATCGGCAGCCTCCGCGATGCGCGCGTCGCCATCGACCGACTCGTCGCGAGGGCGCGCCAGGGTCGCCTCCAGGACAGCGTCGTGCGTCGCGCGACCCTTCGCATGCAGCTCGAGCCCGACGGCGTGGACCACTGGGGAACATTCTTCGGCGTCGGCGTCATCTATCGCGGGACCCTGCTCACCCACCGCATCTTTCCCAAGGGCAGGGCCCAGGGCGTCTTCGGCAGCACGATGGTGACGGCTGGACTCATCGCGCGGGCGCTCACCGGGAGGGCGCCGGCCGTGCGCGACGACGAGGAGGATCCCCTCACCATTGATCCGGTGTCGGCCGTCCTCGACGGCCAGCCGCTGGAAGCCGCCGAGTTCCAGCTGCTGATGGCGACGACCCTGCACCGTCTCTTCGCCGGCATCCGCCCGTTCTGGGGAAAGGGGCCCGGGGGGATCCGGTTCACCGCCCTCGGTCCCGGCTGCCTGCGCCGTCCGCGCGACATCGCCAGGATCCTCAGCGGGCGGGCCCCACGGCTGGTGGGTGGGGAGGATGCCGTGTTCGTCAGCCGCAACGTCGAGAAAGTGGAGCTCTCCCTGGACTGCGGCATCTCGCTCGACGGCGAGATGTTCGCACCGCTTCCCGGGCGAAAGGCGACGCTGGTGGCCGACCACCGCATTCGCTTCCTCTCCTCGCGCTGAGGTAGGTTCCGATCGTGAACCACGAACCTCGCGCCGAGCTGGCCGCCTGGATGGAGAACGAGCACCGCGTGGAGGTGCCTCGCGAAGCCCGGGCCCTCGCCGACGAGATCCGCCGCCGCCATGGCGAAGCGGTGCGCGGCATCTTCTTCTACGGTTCCTGCCTGAGGCGCGCCTACGTGGAGGGCGGCGTCCTCGATTTCTACGCGATCGTCGATTCCTATCGCGCCGCCTACCGCTCTTCCCTCCTCGCGCTGTCCAACTCCATGCTGCCGCCCAACGTCTACTACGTGGAACTCCCCTTCGAGGGCCGCACGCTGCGGATGAAGTACAACGTCCTTTCGCGCGACGATTTTTCCTCGGCCTGCCGGCCGGAGTGCTCGCATCCCATCGTGTGGGCCCGCTTCTGCCAGCCGGCAGCAGTGATCTGGTCGCGCAGCGAGGAGGTGCGCGCCGAACTGGCCGGTGACACCGCCGAAGCCGTCGTGACGATGGTCAGCCGCATGCTGGCCCTCCACCCCGAGGCGGCCACCACCGAGGAACTGTGGCAGGCCGGGTTCGCGACTACCTACACGACCGAGATGAGGGTCGAGAGCCCCGACACCATCCGTTCGGTCTACGAAGCGGCCCCCGAACGCTACACCGCCGTGGCGGCCCTGGCCGTGGAGGTGCTGGCCAGGCGGGGCCTGGTCCAGGGAAGGGTGGAGGGCCACCATCTCCAGGTGCGGATGACGGAGGCCGCGCGCCGGTCCATCGTCCGTTCCTGGAAGCGCAAGCTGCCCGTGGCCAAAGCCCTCTACGTGGTGCGCCTGGTGAAATCCGCAATGACTTTCGGGGATTGGCTCCCCTACGCGCTGTGGAAGCTGACCCGCCACAGCGGGGTGACCGTGGAACTGACCGAGCGCCAGCGCCGCTATCCCCTCATTTTCGGCTGGCCGGTGGTCCTGAGGCTGATCCGGGGCAAGACGCTGCGTTAGCCTGCCTGATGATCGGCAGTCCCCGGCCTGCACCGCCGCGCGCCGCCTCCTTGTAATCCGCGGCCTCCGCTGGCAGAAAAAGCTTAACTTTTATGGCCACCCCAGACGGAGGGACGGTCGCCTCGACCCTCGAGGCGACGGTGGTGGATCACAGCCCTGCCGCACTGCGGCGACGATACACCTCCCTGTTCCAACCCAACCCCTGGCTCTACTACGTGGACATGCTCATGTCGGCAGCGGTCGGCTGGGCGGCGTTCGCGGTCGCGGTCCACTCCGCGCGCTTCTCCGCGGTCTGGCTGCTGGCCGTGGTGGTCGCCACCTTCTCCCTGTACCGCGCCGTTCTCTTCATCCACGAGCTGGCCCATCTCCGGCGCCGCTCGGTTCCCGGTTTCGAAGTGGTCTGGTCGCTGGCGGTCGGATTCCCGCTGCTGGTGCCCAGCCTCATGTACGTGGGCTCCCACGGCGAGCACCATCGCCGCGCCATCTTCGGCACCAGCAAGGACCCCGAGTACCAGCCCATCGGAAAGTGGAGCAAAGCCAAGGTGGTCGGCTCCACGCTGCCGCTCTTCGTCGTGCCCGCCCTGCTGGTGCTGCGCTGGGGCGTCATCGGACCCATCTCCTACCTGGTGCCGCCGCTTCGCCGCTTCGCCGTCCACTACCTGTCCACCCTCGTCATCAATCCCACCTACAGCCGGCGCATCCCCGAGGGGCGCATGGCCAGGCGCTGGATGATCGAGGAAGCGGCGTCGGCCCTGCTTTGCTGGACGGTGGCCGGCCTGATGCTGACCGGCGTGATCGGCGCGTCGTGGCTGGTGGAATGGCTGCTGATCTCGAGCTGCATCCTCGTGTTCAACCACGTGCGCACGCTGGTGGCCCATCGTTACCACAACGAAGGCGAGCCGATGGACCTGCTCGAGCAGTACCGCGACTCGGTGAACATCTCGGGCGGTTCGTGGGTGGACGCGCTGCTGGCGCCGGTGGGGCTGCGCTACCACGCCCTGCACCACCTGCTCCCGACGGTGCCCTACCACAGCCTCGGCGCCATCCACCGCATCATGCTCAGCGAACTGCCGCCCTCGACGCCCTACCACGAGGCCGAGCATCGCACGCTGGTCCACGCCGTCCGCAGCCTCTTCGGCGGCCGCGCGCTAGCGCACTTCCCCCAGCACCGTCGCTGACCGTCTGCGTAGAGCGGCCCATCTGCGTCGTTGGCCGCCCGACCTGGTGGCTACGACGACGAGCCGCAAAGACGCGGACAGTGTCGCGATCCTGCGAAATTGTCCCCTGTCCCCATTTCTTTTTGCGCGGCCGGGCGGGGCGTTGTTTTTCAGCGGAACAGTTTCTGTTTCAGCTGCTGGGTGGGCTCTTCGACGGCGCGGTGGCACAAGACGGCCAGGAACCACGACGCTACGGCGGATACGGTCACCAGCAGCAGAGCCTGGCCGGCCGGTGCGTCGGCGGCCGCGCCGACGCGCGAGTAGAGCACGTGCACCTGGATCGGCAGGTGGACCAGGAAGAGCGCGTAGGAGATGCGGCCGAGATGGCCGAAGACGGTATCGACGCCGCTGCGGACCGCAGCGCGCAGGTTGGCGCGCGTTGCCGGGGGACGGGCAGCGCGCGCTGCCGCGAGCACGATCGCCGCCCAGGCGGCGCCTTCGACGGCATGCCAGGGCGGAAACTGTAAGTCGGCCTCGTTCGTTCCGACGCGGGCTACCCAGGTCGCGAGCGCCAGCAGGCCGAGCGTCGCAAGCAACGGAACACCAAGCCGCGTCCACGCCGTCGGCGGTCGCTTCTCGTCGCGGCCGGCGAGATGGATCCACGCTGCGACGATGCCCGCCAGGAAGTTCGGCGCGCGACCGAACAGCGAGTCGCGCCACACCAGCGTCGCCGGCGATGCCATCCAGTGTTGCTGGCGATAGAGGTTCGCGTAGCAGGCCAGCCACAGCACGAGGCCCGCCAGCAGCAGCCACCGCCCCGCCCGGTGCCGCGCCAGCAGCGCGCAGACCGGAAGCAGCACGTAGAACTGCATCTCGGTCGATAGGGACCACCACGGCACGCCGTACGGGAACAGTTCGAACCCGGTAGGCAGGAACAGAAGAGCCCTGCCCACCGCCGGCAGGTTGCCGAGCGACATCCACGCGACCAGCACCGCAAGGTAGTACAGCGGAACCACGCGCAGCACGCGCGATACCGCGTAACGGCCGAGAGGGGTGGCGCGGCCGCCGAGATGTTCGGCGAGAAACGGCAGCGACAGCAGGAAGCCGCTCAGCACGAAGAACAGCGTCACGCCGCTGTTGCCCGTGTAGATGGGGCCCCACAGCCAGCTCGCCGACGCGGGAAGGGTCGCATCCCCGAGGAGCTGCCCTTTGTAGTGAAACAGCACGACCAGCAGGATCGCCAGTCCGCGCAAGGATTCTAGACCGGGAAAGAATTCCTTGGCCGACGAACGGTCCACCCCGCGCGCCGCGGGGTCGCCGCGCTGCGCTTCGCCCTTCTGCCTGGCGAGGTCGCGCTGCACTGTCATGGTCCGTGCACGGAGACTAGCTTCGCAACGCGAGCAGGGTTCCCACCAGGAGGAAGACGGCGTTCGCCGACCATGCGGCGACCGCCGGGGGCAGCGTTCCGGCGTGTCCGGCGGAGACGGTGAGGGCCTGCGTCAGCCAGTAGAGGAAGCAGATGCCGAGGCCGGTGCCGATGTGCTGGGCCGAGCCGGCACGCCGCGAGCCGCGCAGGGCGAGGGGCAGTCCCAGCAGCACGGTGATGATGCCCGACAAGGGCAGGGCGAACTTGAACTGGAGGTCGGTCTGCAATCCGGCGGGATCGAAACCCTTAGCCTGCAGGGTGCGGATGCGCTGGGAAAGCTGGCGGATGCTGAACTCGTCGGAGCGCGGCGCCTTCCTGCGGAACTCGGCCGGGCTTCCGCCGAGTTCCACCTTGCGGTCGCCGAGCGGCGTGTAGAGCAGGCCGCCCTCGGCGTCGAAGTCCCTCACGGCCCCGCTGTCGTACTTCCACGTCTGCCCGTCCCACCTCGCCTCGGGGATCTCGATGAGGCGGTTCAGCCGGAACCCGGAATCGAGCCCGTGCAGCGTGATGCCCTTGAGCACGTTGTTGGTGGCATCGAAGTAATCGATGTTGAGGAAGCCTTCGGGCACCTGGAGCCAGAGCGAGGTGGCGTCGAGCTGGCCGCGGCTGGCCATGCCCTTGATGTCGATGTCCTTGATGGCGCGGGCGCGCGCAGCGGTGGGCGGCACCACAATCTCGCTCCAGGCCATCGCGGCCAGGCTCAGCACCAGGGTGGCGGCGACGAGGGGCCGGCCGATGCGCGCGATGCTGACGCCGCAGGCCTGGAGCGCGACGACCTCGTTGGTCCGGACCAGGGACCCGATCCCCAGCATCACCGCCAGCAGCGACGCGGCCGGATACACCTCGACGAGCCACTTGGGCGTCTTGAGCGCGAAATAGGTGGCCACCAGCGCCGGGTTCGAATCGTAGGAGGCGAGGTCGCCGATGCGGGTGAAGAACTCGATCACCAGCAGCAGCGTGAGCCCGCCGCCGAGGCAGAGAGCGAAGGTGCGCAGGTAGAGACCCACGAGGTGACGCGCGAGCAGGGTCACCGGCGTCCCCACCACGCCGGTGCCCACATCAGGCGCCGCTCGGCGGCGGCGCGGCGGAACAGCACGAAGGCGAGCACGGCGAGCAGCAGGTCGGGCAGCCACATCGCGGCGGGAGTAGGCAGCATGCGTTCGCGCGCGACGGTGACCGCCACGGTCAGCAGCAGGTAGTACACCAGCACCACGATGGAGCTCAGGAGGAGTCCGCGGGACTTCACCCCGCGGCGTCCGGCGGCGCCGAGGGGCACGCCGACGAAGGGCAGCAGCAGGGCGGCGGCCGGCAGGACGAACTTGCGGTGCAGCTCGATGGTTTCCTCGATCGCGCTCTCGCCGCCCGCCAGCCGGCGCTGCCGTTCCTCGAGCAGGCGCGACATCGTCATCGCCGAGGGGCCGCCGCTCGCCATCAGGTCGATGCCGCTCTCCTCGGCCATGTCGAGGTTGAGCTCGAGGGAGTCGAAGTCGGTCTTGTCGTGATACTTTCCGGTCGGGTGATACGTGAGGAGGCTGCCGCCCTGCAGGCGCAGGTACGCGGTGCGCGCGTCCTCGTTGGACTCCACGAGTCCCTGGTTCGCGAAGATGGTCTTGCGGCCGTACTGCTCGCGTTCCTCGGCCAGCATCACGTTGCGCATGTATCCGGAGGCGGGATCGAGCTCGTCCACGAACAGGATGACGCCGCCGAACCAGGTGTTGAAGACCCCGGCACGCAGGGAGGCCGTGAGGCGCGTGCGGGCCATCTCGTAGGTGGTGGCCTCGATGCCGCGGTTGGCCCACGGCCTCGCCCACACGCCGAGCACCAGGCTGAGCAGGGCGACCGCGGCGCTGAAAGCGAACAGGGGGCGGGCCAGGCGGTCCAGGGGAATGCCGGCCGCGCGCAGGGCGAGCAGTTCGCCTTCGGCGCCGAGGCGCGCGAACACCACCACCACGGCCAGCAGCGCTGCCATGGGAAGGGCCATCTCGAGATAGGAGGGGATGATGTAGCCGGCCAGGGCCCCCACGAGGCCGGCCGGGACCCCGCGCGCGAAGGCGAGGTCCACGAACTCCACGATGCGAAGGACGAAGAGGACCGAAACGGCCAGGCCCGTGGCGACGACGAACGCGCCGCCGACTTCCCTCAGGAGGTAGCGTTCGAGGGTTCGTCCGACGGCCACGGTGTCAATCGTCCAGGACGATCTTCTCGTAGACCGCCAGTCCGTCGTTGCCGCGGCCGAAAAGCTCGATGTAGCGCACGGTGGGCAGCAGCAGCCCCTCCTCCGCAAAGACGAAGACCTTTTCCAGGTAGGCCTGCTTGCCGTCGATGGTGAGGAAGGTTTCGGCCTTGCAGGCGCCGTCGAGCTGGGTGACGCGCACCACGAGTTGCCGGTCGGGCAGGGCCCTCAGCCGGATCTCGATGCGTCCGTCGGGTTCGATCAGCTGCTTCTGGAAGCCGTAGGCCGCCTGCTGGAAGAAGCGCAGGGGCTCGACCACCGGCGGATCCTTCTCGCGGCGCAGCCAGTAGTTGAACATCGGCTCGGGGCCGATGGGGCGGCAGTGCTCGTCCACGCGCACGCCGTAGTGGACCTGGTTGCGGTTCTTGTTGCGGTCGATGTGGAAGACGGAGTCGGCGGAGGCGGCGCAAGCGGCGG
>JBHEPB010000123.1:0-3782 GCA_046260515.1 Binatia bacterium | reverse complement strand
GGTGCAGCAGCTCCACGCGGCCCGCCAGGCCGCTGCTCACGTGGACCAGCGCCGCGGCGTCGACGAGCACCGCCTCCACGTCCGGAGTGGTCTCCACCAGCTCGAGCGCACGGCTGGTCCCCATGACGACCAGCGCGGTCGAAAGCGCGTCGGCCAGGGTTGCATCGGCCGAGAGCACGGTGGCGCTGAGCAGCGGATCGCGGGGGGCGGCCGGCCAGCCGGTGCGCGGATCGAGGATGTGGTGATAGCGCCGTCCGTCGATCACGAAGTAGCTCTCGTAGTCTCCGCTGGTCGCGGTGGAAACGTTGGTGGCTTCCACGTACGCGAAGTAGTCCTCGAGGGCGCCGCGCGGATCGCGAATGCCGATGCGCCAGGGCCGGCCGTCGCGCAGGCCGCCCGCCATCATCTGGCCGCCGGCCGAGATCAGGAAATCCTGGACGCCGCCGGCGCGCAGCGCGGCCGCTGCGCGCTCGAGCGCGTACCCCTTGGCGATGCCGCCGAGGCCGAGCATCATTCCCTGCACGGGAAGACCGACGGTTCCCGCGGCGTCATCGATGACGACGCGACGGTAGTCCACCAGCGCCGCCCGCCTCGCCACTTCGGCCTGCTCGGGCAGGCGCGGGGACGGCGAACGAAAATCCCACACTCCCCACAGCGCCGCCCAGCTGATGTCGAACGCGCCGCCGGTCCTGTCGCCGATCGTGACACCGCGCCGAAGCAGCGCGCGAAGGTCGGCCGGCACGGCGACGGCCCTCGTTCCGGCCGCGCGATTGACCGACGATAGCGGGGAACTCGCCTTCCACTCGCTCATCCTCGCGTCCACTTCGCGAAAGACGTCGAAGACCAGCGAGGCAGCGGCAGCGTCGCTTCCGCGCAGCAGGACCGAGATCGGAGTGGCCATGATGTCCCGGGTCGAGCCGACCCAGTCCCCGGTCGTGGAAGGAGTGGAGAGCCGCAGCACCGCCGTCGCGACGACGGCAGCCACCAGCGCGGCAGCGGCGACCCTGGCTCGCAAGGACAACATGGCGCGCCTTCCCTTGCCTCTTTGCCCGCGAACCGCAACCGCGCACAGCGAACAGCGTCGCGTGGGGACGGGCGCGAGCGACACGCCGGGAACGACGTTGCGCCGGGCTAGGGCCTGGTGCACCACGGGTCGTTCTTCTCGATCTCGCAGAGCTTGTCGCCGCAACAGCTGCCGCAGGGTCTCGACTCCGGAAGGTCCGGTTCGACGCGCTCGATCCAGCGCTGCAGGGCGATCCAGCCCGCGCACAGGGCCCCGAGGCTGACGACCGAAAGGAGGATCTCTGCCACGACGTTCCTCAGGCCGCGCTGAACAGACCGGCGAAACCCATGAACGCCATCGAGAGCGTGCCGGCCACGATCATGTTGAGCGCGGTGCCGCGAACGACGGCCGGGACGGTCGCGAGCGCGGCCTCCTCGCGCAGCCCCGCCATGAGGACCAGCGCGAGCGTGAAGCCCGCCCCGGCGCCTAGCGCGAAGACCACGCCCTGGATCACGCCGTACTCCCTGGTGGTCTGCGTGAGCGCCAGGAACAGCACCGCGCAGTTGGTGGTGATCAGGGGAAGGAAGATGCCGAGCGCGCGAAACAGCACCGGGCTGGTTTTCTTGATCGCCATCTCCACGAACTGGACCGTAGAGGCGATCACGATGATGAAGCTGATCAGCCGGAGATAGGGCACGTTGACGAGCACATAGGCGTTCAGGAACGAGACGCACAGGCTGGTGATCACTAGAACGAAGATCGTCGCGAGGCCCAGCCGCACCCCTGTCTCGAGACGCCCCGACACGCCGAGGAACGGGCAGATGCCGAGGAAGTAGTACAGGGTGAAATTGCTCACCAGCATCGCGTTGACGAAGATCCAGACGAGGTTGTCGTTCATCGCGCGCCCTCCGCCAGTGCCGCCGCCGGCACCACGGAGCGCCGGGTACGGCGCTCCGCCATCCAGTTGAACAGCAGCAGGATCATGCCGAGGGTGATGAAGCCGCCCGGCGGCAGGATCATGATGACCCACGGCTCGAAGGTGGGCCCGAACAGCGAGTAGCCGAACAGCGATCCGGAGCCGAGAATCTCGCGCGGGATGCCCATGCAGAGCAGCGCGAACAGGAAGCCGATCGACATCCCCGCGGCGTCCGCCACCGCCAGGCCCACCGGGTTGCGGCTCGCGAACGCCTCCTGGCGGCCGAGAATGATGCAGTTTACCACGATCAGCGCGATGAAGGCGCCGAGCTCCTTGTGGATGGCGGGCACCGCTGCCTTCAGGAGGAAGTCGGCCACGGTCACGAAGGTGGCGATGATGATGATGTAGGCGCTGATCCTCACCTCCTTCGGGATCAGGCGGCGCAGCAGGGAAACCAGCAGGCTCGACCCGACGAGCACGAAACCGGTCGCCACTCCCATCGCGACCGCGTTGATCGCGCTGTTGGTGACCGCCAGCGTCGGGCACATGCCGAGGACCATCACGAAGATCGGGTTTTCGGTCCATAGGCCCTTGAGGAATTCGACGTAGGCCTGGTTCGGGTCGGTCGGCTCGTTCATGTCTCAATCCTCCGAGGCCTTCCCGGACTTTGCGGCGAGTTTCCCTGCGTCCGGCGCGTCCGGCGCCGCCTGCCAGGCGGGCTCCTGGCCGGCCGCGGGCATGCGCGCAAGCCACTGCTGGTTGCCGCCGTTCACGATCTTCACGACGGCCTTGGACGAAATCGTGGCGCCGGTGATCGCGTCCACTTCGTTGGGCGCGCCGCGGCCGGTCTTGACCAGCAACACCTCGGGGTCCACCACGAGGTCGCTGAAGTTGGCGGCGAACTCCGGGTCTTTCGCGATTTTGTCGCCGAGGCCGGGAGTTTCCAGGCTCGCGAGGATCTCGAGCCCGGTGACCATGCGCCTGGCCGGGTCGAAACCGTAGAGAAGGTTGATGGTATCCTGGAACCCCGAGCCGCTGTTCTCGATCGCGTAGCCGAGGAACTTCCCCGCGTCGTCGTAGGCACCGTAGAGGACAGGCTCGTTTGCCGGCGCGTTTCCCGGCAACGGCGCCAGCTTGCCGTCGCGAACGACCATCGCCTGCATCTTCGAGGAGCCCGGGACCACTTGGTAGATCGCGCGGCGCAGCGCCTGCGCCTCGTTCGCGTCGATGATCGGCTTGGTCAACCGAAACGCGCCGGCGATGGCCAGGCCCGAGACCGCCCCGGCCACGAACAACGTACCCGCCAGGCGCAGGCTGCTCGGCTCCGCCTGGCGCACCGCGGTCGGCGCTGGCCGTGCGTCGTTCACGGGGACGCCTTCCCGCGGTTCGTGCGGCCGAACGCGCGCGGCTGCGTGACGCGCTCGATCAGGGGCGTGGCCGCGTTCATCAGCAGGATCGCGTACATCACGCCTTCGGGCAGGCCGCCCCACAGGCGGATCGTCACCACGAGCAGTCCGATGCCGACGCCGAACACGACGGCTCCGCGCGGCGCCAGCGGCGAGGTGACCGGGTCGGTCGCCATGTAGACCGAGCCGAAGAGCAGCCCGCCCGAGGCGAGCATGAAGAGCGGAGACGGGCTCGCCTCGCTCACCATCCCGACGAGGCCCGAGAAGACGGCCACGGTGGTGAGGATCGAAACCGGGATGCGCCAGTCGAAGGTGCGGCGCACGGCCAGGAAGATTCCGGAGACGATGATCGCGATCGCGCAGGTCTCGCCGAGCGAGCCGGCCGTGTTGCCCATCAGCAGCGGCCAGGTATCGGTGCCCTCGTGCGCAAACTTCAGGAGGCCCAGTGGCGTGGCGG
>JBHEPB010000109.1:0-3423 GCA_046260515.1 Binatia bacterium | reverse complement strand
GGGCTCCCGCCTCGATCAGTTCGTCCACACGGGGATCGAGTCCGGTGGCTTCGAAGTCCAGGAAGCACAGGGGACCCGCGGCAACGAGGGGCTCGACCAGGGCGAGGTCGATACCGAGGTCCGCCAGGTCCACGGTGAATTCGAAGGGACCGGCGGGCTCGAGGGGGAGGTCTTCCTGATGCGCGGAAAGCGGCGCGAGGCTGGGCACCGGGCCTGACTACATGAGCAGTCCGCCGGAGGCCACCTGCGAAATGTCCGACCTCGCCGGCCGCCCCCCGTTGCACGGCGATCCCGTCGCCCTCAGGATGGACCGATCGTTGTTGATTTCGTTCGGTCCCCGGACCGGACGCTCGTGCCCGGTCCAGGGGATTTCCCGCCAGCATGGCCCGCTTTCTTCTTCCACTGCTCCTCGTGACGGCATCCGGCCTTCTGGCGGGCTGCACGCGTCCCTGCGAATCCCCGCTCACGTATCGCCTCGGCAGCGTCGACAACCGCTTCGGCATCTCCGAGCGGGAGTTCCTCTCGATCCTGCGCCGCGCGGAGCAGGTGTGGGAGGACACGGGGCGCCGCGACCTCTTCCGCTACGCGGAGGACGGGGAGCTGGTGGTCCACCTGATCTACGACGACCGCCAGAAGACAGCCCAGGAGAACGCGCGTCTCACCCGTGCCATCGACAGGGTGGGCGACTGGGCCGGCGACACGAAGGCGAACTTCGAAAAGGCCAAATCCAGGTACGAGACCGCTCGCCGGGACTTCGAATCCGCCCAAGCCGCCCACCGCGCCCGGGTGGCCGCCTTCAATCGCGACGTCAACGACTGGAACGACAAGGGCGGGGCTCCTCCCGGCGAGCACGAGGCCCTTCGCCGCGAGGAAGCGGCGATCCGCGCCGCCGACGGGAAACTCGACCGGGATCGTCTCGAGATCAATGCGCTGGCCGCGCGGGCCAATGAGCTGTCGGAGCGTTACATTGAACTGGTCGGCGAGATGAACGCCGGCGTCGAGGCGGTCAACGCGACGGCCGGCCGCGAGTTCAAGCAGGGGCGCTACGTGTCCGACGCCGACGGCGTGCGCATCGAGGTCTTCGAGTACAAGGACCGCGTGGACCTGGTGCACGTCCTCGCCCACGAGCTGGGGCACGCGCTCGGCATCGAGCACAACGACAACCCGGTTTCCATCATGTACGGCAGCAACTCGAGCCAGTACCTGGTGCCCTCGAAGGAAGACCTCGCCTCGCTCCACCAAGCCTGCGGGATCGATTAGCGCTCAGCCGCCGGTCCACTCGCGCGCGGCGGCTTCGATGTCGCCGGCATTCCAGATGGCGCCGATCACCGCGACGGCGCGCGCCCCGCATCGGCGACAGTCGGTTTCGTTCCTGCGAGTGACGCCGCCCACCGCGATGACCGGCGTCGCTCCTGCCCTTGCGGCTTCAGCCGCGCAGGCGAGGGCCTCGAGTCCCTGGGGAGCGCCGAACTCGCGCTTGGAAGCGGTGTCGAAGACCGGCCCGAACTGGAAGGCATCGACCGTGTGCGGCGCGGTGGCCTCGATGGCCGCGAGGGAGTGCACCGAACGGGCCACCCACGCGTCCGGTCCGAGCAGGCGGCGCGCGTCGGACGGCGACATTCCGGCCTCCGGCAGGTGCACGCCGTCGGCGCGGGCGGCCAGCGCCACATCCACCCTGTCGTTCATCACGAACAACGCGCCGGCCTCGTGCAGAAGCGGGGCAAGGTGCAGCGCGGCGTCGTGAAGCTCGCGAGCGGGCCGCCCGGGCGATCTCAGCTGCAGCCAGCGGATGCCGCCGCGAAGCGCCGCCGACACGCGGGCCTCGAGGTCCGCGAGGTCCGTCCAGGCACCCGTGATGAGCTGGACCGAAGGAGAAGGGAGCGCGCGCATCGGGCTCGCAGCGGCGCGGGACGGGCCGTCCTCAGCCGATGAGGTCGCTGAGGGGCGACGACGCGCTGGCGTGGAGGCGCTTGGGCATGCGGCCTGCGCGGAAAGCCGCGCGCCCGGCCTCGACGCCGAGCTTCATGGCATGGGCCATCAGCACGGGATCCTTCGCGCCGGCGATGGCGGTGTTCATCAGCACCGCGTCGCAGCCGAGCTCGAGGGCGAAGGCAGCGTCCGAGGCCGTGCCGACGCCGGCGTCCACGATGACGGGCACGCTGCTCTGCTCGACGATGATGCGGATGTTGAAGGGGTTGCGGATGCCGAGCCCCGATCCGATGGGCGCGGCCAGCGGCATCACGGCGCGGCAGCCGATGTCCTCGAGGCGCTTGCAGGCCACGGGGTCGTCGGTGACGTAGGGGAGGACGTCGAAACCTTCCTTGACCAGGATGCGGGCGGCTTCGATGGTGGCAGCAACGTCGGGGAACAGGGTCTTCTCGTCGCCGATCACTTCGAGCTTGACGAGTTTGCCCACGCCGGCCTCTCGGGCCAGGCGGCAGGTGCGCACCGCCTCGTCCACGGTGTAGCAGCCGGCCGTGTTCGGCAGGATGGTGAAACGCTTGGGGTCGATGAAGTCGAGGAGGTTGGGCTTGGTGGGATCGGTGATGTTCACGCGCCGGACGGCGACGGTGACGATCTCGGCCCCGGAGGCTTCGATGGCGATGCGCGTCTGCTCGAAGTCGGCGTACTTGCCGGTGCCCACCAGCAGGCGGGAGCGGTAGAATTTTCCGGCCAGCTCAAAGGGGTCGTCGGTCCTGTCCTGCACGGTGATTCCTCGCATTCCTCTTCATCCCCCGCCGACGAAATGCACGATCTCGAGCACGTCGCCGTCGGCCAGGCGCTGTGCGTTCCAGGCGGCGGCAGGAAGAACCTCGCGGTTGTATTCCACGGCCACGCGGCGCCCGGCCAGGCCCAGGGTGGCGAGAAGGTCGGTCACCGAGGCGCCCTCGGCGACGTCCTTGTCTTCTCCGTTGATCCGAAGCCGCATCAGGACCTGCGTAGCGCCCGGTCTGCGGTTTTACAACCGGGGGTCGCCTTGGTATCCGACCGCGTGGCCGTCGTCGCGTCCTGCTCTGAACCGGCGAGCAGCCTTGCGGCCGCCTCCGCATTCACGAGCGGCCCTGTCGCCCACATCGACACCACCGCGCTCCAGCACAATCTCGGCGAGGTCCGCCGCCTGGTCGGCCCCGGCGTGGCCGTCCTCGCCATGGTCAAGTCCGACGCCTACGGCCACGGCGCCGCCATCTGCGCACAGGCCCTGGCCGCAGCGGGCTGCTCGGCCTTCGGCGTGGCGACCACGGCCGAGGCGGCGGCGATCGCTCCTCTCGTCCGCGCCGCTGCGAGTTCGTCGCCGCGGATCGTCGTCTTCGGAGGACTGCTGCCCGAGGAAGCCGCCGCCGCCGTCGCGGCCGGCGCCGAAGTGGCCACCCAGGAGATCGACGTGGTGAAGGCCCTCGGCGCATGCGCCGCGGCCTCCGGCAC
>JBHEPB010000096.1:0-6374 GCA_046260515.1 Binatia bacterium | reverse complement strand
GCCAAGCCCCGTCTCCTTCCTGCTGGAGGCGATGGCGAGAAGGCGTTCGCTGTCCCTCACGAGTTCGGAAGCCACTTCCTCGGAAACACGGGCCAGGGCCAGGTCCAGGTAGGCGATCGAAGCCTGGAGGGCCGCCGTGCGGCGGGCATCGGCCAGGCTGCTTTCGGCGGCCGACTCATCGTGTCGCCGCCCGCTGTAGCGCCCGTAGGCGTGGCCTGGGTTGACCCGGTAGTAGAGGCGGACCGAGGGCTCGTAGCGGTTGTAGTCGAGGCCGTCGAGCACTTCTCCGGCGTTGTTGATGTCGCGTCCGTCGAGGTTGCTCAGCCCGGTTTCGGCGGAAGCCTTCGGAAGCAGTCCGCCAACCGCCGTCAGGGTCCGGCCCCGGGCCGTCTCCAACTGCGCAGCTGCCTCCAGCACGGCGAAGGAGTCTTCCTCGGCGCGCTGGATGGCCTCGGCCAGGGATACCCGTCGCGGGTCGGCGGCAGCGTCGGCGCCCGGCGCATTCGCCGCCGCCGCCGCGCCGCCTCCCGCAGCGACGAGGAACAAGGTCGTCACCAGCAGGCGCCCGGCCTTGCTCACGGCGCCTTCTCCTCGACGATTTCACAGGGGCTGCCCTCGCGGGCCAGAACCGACCCGCCCACCATCACCGTGTCTTCGACGCTCAGCCCCTCGGACACCAGCGCATGGCTCCCGTCATCGGCGGCCACGCGGACCGGAGCCCGCTCGAGCACGCCGCGGCGTGCCACCAGGCAGAATCGGTCGCTCCCTTCTCCGCGGATCGCAGTGGAGGGGATGCGCAGGAGGCCCGCTGCCTGGGCAATCGACAACGTGACGGAGGCGTACATGCCCGGTTCGTAGCGGCCCGCGGCGTTCTCGATGTCGATCTCCGCTCGCATCGAACGGGTGCTCTCGTCGAGGGCGCCGGCCACGCGCGTCACGGTGGCTTCGACGGGGGCTCCCGGGAAGGCGTCCAGGCGCACCGTTGCCCGGGTTCCGGGCCGAGCATGGGCTGCCGCGGACTCGGGCACGTACACGACCACACGCAACCTCTCGGTGCGCATCATCTCGACCACCGGTTCGGCTCCCGTGGCAGTTGCCACCCGGATCACGTCGCCGGGGTGGAGAAAGCGCCGGGTCACGCGGCCGGAAAACGGCGCGCGCACCGTGGCATAGCCCTCCAGCGCCTTCAGGCGGTGTAGTTCAGCTTCGGCGACGGCGACCTGGGCTGCTTCGACGCGTTCGGCGGCGATCGCCATGTCCACGTCCTGGCGGGCAAGCGCGTCCTCGTTCCGGTGCCGTAGTGCCGAGAGCCGCTCGCGGGTGAGCCGGGCCAGACCGAGCTCGGCGTTCTCCCGCTGCACGTGGGCCTCGGCGCTGCGCAACTCGCCGACCATCTCGGGAACCAGGATGCGGGCGATTTCGGCGCCGCGCTCCACGGTGTCGCCGATGTCGACGCTGACCGTCTCGATCACGCCGGTCTGCTGCGCGAACAGCCGGGCGCTCTCCCAGGCCTCCACGGTGCCGGGCAGCACGAGCTTGCGGTCCCCGGTAACCAGGGTCGGCCGAGCCACGACGACGCGGATGGGCGTCGTCGTGGGCTGGGCCTCTTCGGGTTGGGGCGAGCCGGAGCGGCAGCTCGTGGCGAGCAGTGCCGCGGCGAGGCCGAGGACGGCAAGGGTAGGGCTAGGCATGGCTGGTCTCCGCGGTCCCGCTCCCGAGGTGGGACCGTTGTTGATCGGCGGGCGGCGCCTGCAGCTGCTTCAGCAGCACATACAAAGCCGGCAGTACGAACAGCGTGAGGACGGTGGCGCCGGCCACTCCACCGATGATCGTGCGCGCCAGGGGCACGTTCGCTTCGCCGCCGCCGAAGCCGAGTGCCATCGGGAACAAGGCCAGGATGGTCGTGAGCGAGGTCATCGCGATAGGTCGCAAACGCGTTCGGGCGGCGGCCGCAACGGCCGCTTCGGCGGACCGTCCGCCGGCCATCCCCTGGTTGGCGAAATCGACGAGGATGATCCCGTACTCCACCACGATGCCGACCATCATGATGATGCCCATCAGGCTCTGGATGTTCAGCGTGGTGCCCGTCAGCACCAGGGTCAGCGCCACGCCGACGAAGCCGAGGGGCACGGTCAGCAGGATCACGAGCGGATCGAGAAAGGATCGGAACTGGGCGACCATCACCAGGTACACGAGCAGGACGGCCAGGGACAGGCCTCCGGCGAATTGGCCGAAGGACTCGCGCATGGTCTGCACCTCGCCACTGGCCGAAAGCGTGTAGCCGCGGCCTTCGTAGTCTCCGCCCACGCGAAAGGCGTCGCGGCCGCGCTCGTTGACGTAGCCTTCGAGGCCCAGCCGGCTGGAAGCGGCCAGTTCTTTTTCGATGCGCTCGACCACGTGACCGAGGTTCTCGCCCGGCGCCACGTCCGCATAGACGTCGATGACGCGGGTGATGTCGTCGTGATGGACCACGGAGGGGCCGGTCCCCCGGTCGATGGTGGCCAGGGTGCGCAGGGGAACGGGCTGGCCTCCGCCGCCCGGCACCACCGGGATGTCCAGCAGCGTTTCGACCGAGGCCAGCGCCGCCTCCGGATACTGGGCCCCGAGGAAGTAGTGGTTGCCGTTTCGTTCGTCGATCCAGAACGAAGGTTGGTAGTTGATGCTCGAATTGGTGGCGGTGACCAGGTTGTGCATCACATCCTCCACGTTGAGGCCGGCCAGGGCGGTCTTGGCGCGGTCGATCTCCACCCGGAGCGTCGGGTAGTCGTTGCGCTGCTGACGGCGAACGTCCCGGGTGCCTGGCACCCGGCGGACGACCCCGGCCACGAGGGCCCCGATCTCGTCGAGGACGGCGAGGTTGCTTCCCATCACCTGCAGGTGGATCGGCGCCGGTTCCCCCCGGTTGAGCGCGGCGCTCAGCATGCCGCCGGTGTCGAAGGTGAATTCTGCATCCGGGAACTCCCGACCGAGCCGGTCGCGAAGGCCGTCGACGAGCCGGAACACCTCGCGGCGCGATTCCTTGAGCTGCACCAGCACGAAGGCGTCCATGGGGCCGGTGTTGGGCGTGTAGGCCGCCGGCCAGTCCATCAGCACCCCGATGTTGGTGATGAGCATGCGCAGGTCGGACCCGGGATGCCGCTCCACATCCGGATATTCGGGATCCGGTTCGCCGAGCTCGCGGACCAGCGTCGCTTCGATCGCTGCCAGCTTGCGCTCGGTGCTCTCGATCCTGGTCCCGGACGGCAACCTCACTCCGATCTGAAACTGGGCCGCGTCCACCCTGGGGAACAGTTCTGTCCCGAGTCCCGACAGCAACACACCCGCCGCCGCGCTGGCCAGAACGCCGGCCAGGGCCACCGCCCGCCGGCGGCGGATGGCCAGAGCGACCAGCCTCGCGTAGGTCCCCTGCTGCGACCCTTCCTGCGGCGGCGCCGGCTCCGTGCCAAGGAAGCGGGCGCAGAAGGCGGGCACGACGGTCAGCGCCGTGAGCAGTGAGGCCGACATCACCAGCGTGGCCGAGATCGCCAGGGGCTTGAAGAGGAACCCGGCCATCCCTGTCAGGAAGATCACGGGCAGGAACACGACGGCGAACGTGACGGTGGAGACGACGATGGAGGCTGCGACCTCGCGTGCGCCCTCGGCCGCGGCTTCGGCCGCGGTGCTCCCGGCGGAGCGGTGCCGGACGATGTTCTCGACGACGACGATGGCCTGGTCCACCAGGATGCCGATGGCCAGGGCGATGCCGCCGAGCGTCACCGTGTTGACGGTCTGGCCGGCGGCGTACAGTCCGGTGAAGGCCGTGAGGACGGCCAGCGGAATCACGATCACGATGACCAGCGTGGATCGCCAGCTGCGAAGGAAGACGAAGACCACGAGCCCCGCCAGCAGGGCCCCGAGGGCAGCGGCGTACGTCAACCCGTCGATCGAGCGGCGTACGTAGACCGACTGGTCCAGCACGACGCTGAGGACCAGGTCGGCGGCCTGGGGGTTCATCTCGCGAAGGCGCTGGTTGATCTGTGCCAAGCGGGCGCGAATGGAGTCGACGATGTCGATCGTGTTGGCCCCCGGCTGCCGGTAGATCGGGATGTAGACTTGGCGGCGGCCGTTGATGCGGACCACGTTGGACTGGATCTGGGCCGAATCCTGCACGCTGGCCACGTCGCGCAGGAACACGGTGCGTCCCTCGCGCGTGGCCACCGGCACGTCGTTCAATTCGGCAACGTGGTCGGGCATGGCGTTGGCGAAGATCTGATAGTCCGTGTCGCCCGCCGTCATGTTTCCGGCCGGCACCAGCACGGACTGCTCGTTCAGGGCTCGCACCACGTCGGTGGGACCGAGACCGCGGGCCTGGAGCCTTCCCGGATCAACGTAGGCCAGGATGCGCCGGAGCTTGCCGCCGTAGACCGCCGGCGCGATCACGCCGGGAATGGACTGCAGTCGATTGCGCAACTCGAAGTAGGCCACGTCGTAGAGGTTCTTCTCGGACATCGTGGGCGACGAAACGCTCACCAGGCACAGCGGAACCGAGGCCGTGGGATCGAAAGGCATCACCATCGGCGGAATCGTGCCGGGCGGCAGGTAGAACATGTCGCTGACCGCGTAGGAGGTGACCTGGCTCATCGCCGTGTCGAAGCTGATTCCTTCGCGGAAGAAATCTTTGACGATGCTGACGCCCAGCATGGAGCGCGATTCCTGGTGTTCGATGCCTACTGACTGCCCCGTCCAGCGCTCGAGGCGGCTGGTGATGTCGCGCTCCATCACCTCGGGCGGCATGCCGGGATAGAACGTGACGATCTGCACCGCCGGCGTCTTGAACATCGGCAGAAGGTCGGCGGGAAGCTCACGGTAGGAAACGATGCCGAAGACGACGGCCATCAGGGCCCCGACCAGCACGAGATGAGGCCTTTCGAGGGCGGCACGGATCATGGGGCGACGTTCCCATCACGGTCGTAGCGGCGGCTCATGGGCTTCCTTCCTGGTTCGGTGATTGCGGTCTAGAGGCGGGCGGTCGCCAGCAGGTCCTGCAGCTCGGCGGCGGGCGAATCGCCGACGAGCAGCAACGAATGGTCTCCCCGTCGCAGGCCGCAGGCCTGGGTCCCCTCGCGCCCCTCGCAACCGGAAGAAGGCTCCGGCCGGTTCGAAACGTAGAGCGACAGGCGGCGCCCCTGGCGCTCGTAGAACAGGAGCTGCTCCAAGTGACCGCGAAGGCGGCACAGACGTCCACCGATCAGGCGGGCGCCGGCCAGGGTGGGGACCACAGGCTCGAAGGGCACCTTGCCGTCGAAGAAAACCCGCACTTCGTCGGGCAGCCCCGAGGCCACTTGGGCCGGCATGACCAAGGCGGCGTACTTGTGATGGTCCGCGATGAACTCGTCCACCAGCGAGACGGACGGAGCGGCGGCCATCCAGGTTCGTCCCGCCGCGACCAGCAGCAGCAGGCCGGCCGCCGCGGCGATCGGCCGGATCCAAGTCCGGACCACGCGCCGCTTGGCAGGGGCCGACTCGAACTGGAGAGCGCTGAGTCTGGCGAGGATGGCCTCCGGCGGTCGACTCACGGCCTCCAGGCGGGTGACCCGGTGCTTGAGGGCCCGCAGGCCCGCCGCCCTCTCACGACAGGCGGGGCAGGAGCGAAGGTGGCTTTCCATGTCTTGCCGCTCGGGCTGGGAAAGCTCGCCATCGACATAGGCGGAGACGGACTCGTGGCGCTGCTGGCAGGTCATGGCTTCCCTCGCGGCACGGATGCAGGTCGGCGCCCGGACAAGAGGAGCCCGGCCGCCAGCGACCGGGCCCGCGAGATGCGGGAGCGGACGGTGCCCACCGGAACGCCGGTGATGACGGCGATCTCCTCGTAGCGAAAGCCCCACAGGTCGCAGAGGAGCAGGGCTTCCCGCTGCTCGGCGGGAAGCTGGAGCAGGGCGGCCTCCAGTTCGTGGGCGTCGAGTCTTTCAACGTGTTCGGCCGAGATGAACCCGGACGGTGCGATCGCATCGCCGGGATCGACCAGGCGAAGCTCGGGCCGGGCCGCCGAGCGCCGGCCGCGGTCGATGTGGAGGTTGCGGGCGATGCGGAACAGCCAGGCGCGGCAATGCGCTTCGTCCGACAGGCTGGTCCAGCTTCGGAAAGCCTGCTCGAAGACCCCCTGCAGGAGGTCGTCGGCGTCCCAGTCGTTGCGGCAGAGGCGGCGCGCGTAGGCAGCCAACTCCTCGACGTAGGAGAGCGCGAGGCCGGAAAAGTCGTGGCGGTTCATCCAGGGGCGGTCCTACCCTGTTACGACGAAGCCGGCTTGCGAAAGGTTCCCCGAATTCGGCTGGGGGGCGACCGGGTGGCCCCCGCCGTTAGACGGCCGCTGCCGGCCGCCCGGCTCCGCCGCCGCG
>JBHEPB010000042.1:0-7792 GCA_046260515.1 Binatia bacterium | reverse complement strand
ATCTTCCTCCAGCAGGCCGGCCACAACCGCCACGAACACATCTGCGAGTCCCTCGAGCTGTTCGCCGCGGAAGTCCTCGACGAGTTTCGCAGCGAGGCCGACGCGCGCGAGCAGCGCAAGCAGGAGGAACTGGCCCCCTGGATCCAGAGGGCCATGGCGAGGAGGAGGCCGCGAACCCCGCTCACCGATGCCGAGATTCCCGTCGTGAAGGCTTCGCGCGCCCGCGCCGAAGTGAACCAGGCCGCGCGCAGCGGCGAATCCTAGGGCAGGAGTACCGTCGCGCCCGTCGTCTTGCGGGCTTCCAGGTCGCGGTGAGCTTCGGCAGCGTCCTTCAGGGCGAAGCGCTGGTGGATCTCCACGCGGATGGCGCCCCGCGCCACCAGGTCGAACAACTCCGCGGCGCCGGCGGCCAATTCCAGCGGATCGGCCGTGTAGTGCATCAGCGTGGGACGCGTGATGAACAGCGACCCGCGCAGGGACAGCAGCACGAGATCCACCGGCGGCGGCGGTCCCGAGGCATTTCCGAAGCTGACCATGAGGCCGAGGGGGCGCAGGCAGTCGAGCGAACCTTCGAAGGTCGCCTTGCCAACGCCGTCGTAGACCACGGGCAGGCCCTGTCCGCCGGTGATCTCGCGAACGCGGCTGACAAAATTCTCACGGCTGTAATCGATGACGTGGTCGCAGCCATGCGAGGCGGCCAGCGCCGTCTTGGCCTCGCTGCCGACGGTGCCGATCACCGTTGCCCCGAGATGATGCGCCCACTGGCAGGCCAGGAGCCCAACGCCGCCGGCCGCGGCGTGGAAGAGAATCGTCTCCCCCTTCGTCAGGGCGTACGTACGGCGGAGCAGGTACCAGGCCGTCAGTCCCTTGAGCATCAGCGCAGCCGCCTGCTCGTCGCTCACGCCATCGGGAACCGCGACGAGGCGTTCGGCCGGCACGAGAGCCGCTTCCGAGTAAGCGCCTAGCGGACCGGTGCCGTAGGCCACGCGATCCCCGGTCTTCCAGCGCGTGACGCCCTCGCCCAGGGCTTCGACGACGCCCGCCGCCTCCAGTCCGAGCCCCGAGGGAAGGCCCACCGGATAGAGTCCGCTGCGGTGATAGGTGTCGATGTAGTTGACGCCGACGGCGCGGTGGCGGACGCGGACCCAGCCGGGCCCCGGCGAGCCGGGGTCGGCCTCTTCGAAGCGGAGCACTTCGGGACCGCCGGTTTCGTGGATGCGGATGGCTCTCGTCATCGCTTCACTCCCCGGATCCGCGCTTGAGTTTCTCGATGTACTGCTGCTTGGCCGCCCGTCCCTGGTACTGGAGGATGGGCCTCAGCAGGCGTGGAAGCTGGGGAATGAGGTAGCCGGCCGTCGCCAGGTAGCCCGTGAGCTGGGGACAGGTGCGCTCCAGGGTGCCGTCGGCGGCGCTGTCGAGCACCAGCGCGGCCACTTCCTCGGCCGTGCTCATCGGCTGGGAGAAGACCAGATCGGGAACCTCGTCAATGTCCTTCAGCAGGAAGCCGGTGGAGACCGGGCCCGGCGACACCGCGGAGACGGTGATGCCCGTGGACTCGAGTTCTTCGGCCAGTGCGAAGGTGAAGGCGCGCAGTCCGAACTTGGTGGCCGAGTACGTGGCCTCGTAGGGCAAGGGGATACGGCCGGCAATGGAGGCGACGTTGACGATGGCAGCCTTGCCCGACCGTCGAAGGTACGGCAGGGCCAGGCGCGTGAGCACGATGGGCGCCTTCAGGTTCACGTCCACGATGCGCGCCAACTCGGTGCTCGGCGCTTCCTCGACCGGGCCGCGGAAGTTGTAGCCGGCGTTGTTCACCAGCACGTGCAGGGCGCCGAACTGGGCCTGGGCGGCCTCCAGCAGCAGCGCGCAGGCGGCGGGCTCCGAAACGTCGGTGGGCACCGGCAACGCCACGCCGCCGTCGGCGGCGATGTCGGCGGCGAGGTGGTCGAGTTCGGCGACGCTGCGAGCCGCGAGCACCACGTTGGCGCCCTCGGCGGCGAACATCCGGGAGGCGGCCGCGCCGATGCCGCTCGATGCCCCGGTGACGATGACCGTCCTGCCCTCGAATCGCTTGTTCATGTGCCCTTCCCCTTCGGCGGCCCCGGCCGGCAAGGCGCCGGGCGTCGCGCCCCGACGCGCTGCCCCGGCAACAAACGAGACGCGGCGGCCGGAATCAAGTTCCGGCCGCCGCATGGAGGACGCCTGGCCGCGATCGACGGCGCGTCAGGGGAAGGACGGCAGGTTGACGAAGGCCGAGCCCTCGCGGCGGATCCGCGAGGGGCCGCCGAAGCCCGAGGCCGAGTTCACGGTGGCGTTGGAGTTGGCCGGCGTGCAGAAAGCGGCGTTCACCTTCACGTCGCTCGGCGAACCCTGCCCGTTCAGCGTGTCGCCGCCCTCGGCGAAGCCGTTGTTCACGTAGCAATCCTCGGGACGCGGCTCGCACACTCCGGCGCCGGGGATGTCGTCGACGTTGCCCGGGATCGAGTCGATGCCGGTCTCGCATCCCGACGAGACGGGAACGTTCACCTCGTCCACGCAATCGGTGTTGACCGTGCAGGGCTGACCGCGCAGCGACGCGCTACCCTTGGAACACGCCTCCATCGTGCAGGTTCCGTACTCGAGGGTGCAGGGAATCGAACCGTAGCCGGGGCCCGTGCAGCGGTACTTCTGGGGGCCGGCGGCGCAGAGACCCTCCTCCGTGTCGGTGATGTCGCAGGTGACGCCCAGGACCGTCTCGCAGACGCCGTCCGTGCTGAAGACCGTCGTGTTGCAGCGCGCGTTGATGTCGCAGCCCGTGCCGATCAGCGAGGGGTGGCCTGCCGTGCATTGCTTGCAGTGGTCGAGGGTCGAACAGAAATCGCCGTCACGGGCGCCCCCGTTACAGACGCCCTCAGTGTAGCAGAGGGGGACGCAGCGGGCTCCCGGGCAGGGATCCGAACAAACGCCGCCGACCCCGCAGTTGGCGTGGACGGTGCAGGGCAAGTTGAGAGTTGCCGTGTCGCCCGCCGTGCAGGCCAGGGGGTTACCGTTGCAGAGACCTCCGCCGTCGCAGTCGAGGTCGGCATCGCAGGGCTTGCCGTTGTCGGTTCCGCCGACGCAGGTCGTGTAGACCCCGGAGCCGCCGCCGCCGGTCACGCAGCCGAGCCCCTCGTTGACGCCGCCGTCGCAGGCCGCGGCGCAGTTCCCCGGCCGTGTGGGAACGCCCAAGTTCGGCAGGTCGTTCGCGGGACACGGGCAATCGTAGTTTCCCCACGACGGATCGGTGCAGGGAGAGCCGGCCGGGAACTCCACCGCTTCGGTGGTGACCGTGCCGAAGGGCTGGGTCACGCCCGTTCCGGAGATCGTCTCATTGGGGATGGGCGGGCAGTCGTGGGAAACAACGCCCAAGGTCGTGGAGGCATCGGGCTCGCACAGCTTGCCGGCGTTCAGGCCAGCCGAGCAGCGCAGGTCCAGGGAGCAGGCGCCGCCGGTGCAGTCGTCGGCCGTCTCGAGGCAGGCGGTGTCCCCCATGCCGGAGCAGTCGCCGTCGAGAAGGCAGGGGGCGTTGCTGGCATCGCAGCGCCCGAAACAGGCGTCACCGTCGTTGACGCCGCCGAGACAGACGCCGCCGCACACAGGGCAGGGCTCGGAGAAAACCGCGCCGAGGGAGACCAGGGAACGCGTGGTGTACTGGACGGCCTGCTCGCCGGTGACGATGTTCTTCGTCCCGACGATGTCCGTCTTGTACTTGAGCATGATGCACACCGGGTTCGAGGCGGAGATCAGGGGCAGGGGCGAGCCTTCGGTCATCTCCTCGCAGGTGATGGTGTTGTCGCAGCGTCCCCTGCAGGTCTGGCCGACGCCGCAGTCCGTCTGCACGAGGCAGGGGGCCTGGGGCATCACCGGAAGGCCCGTGGCGTCGTCGATGCACTGGGACTCGCAAACAGTCTCGTTCGCGTTGTCCCCATTTGCGCACCAGGTGCCGGCGTTGATGCTGTTGTCGTCACAGCGGAAGCAATCGCGGTTCTGGGCGAGGCCGTTATTGTTACCACGCTCGTCGCAGCTCTGCGTCCCGTTCAGGTCGTCGCTGCAGCGCGGTTCCATGTTCGCGTAGACGTCGCAGACGTCGTCGCTGCTCGCGCCGGTGCAGGTCGCCTGAGTGAACTCGTCGCAGTCGCAGTTGCTGAGCTCGCTGACGTAGCCGAAGCCGTTGTTGTGCGTGGCGTCGTGCGAGGAGCCGAGCCAGCCGGCGTCGCTGTCGGTGCCGGACACATCACCGTTGACCACGAAGCGTTCGCGGAGAGTGGTCGAACAGGTGCACTCGAAGACGTCTCCCGGCGGAAGACAGGCTCCGGGGCAGGCCGCGTCGGCTTCGCCGTCGCACTCCTCCCCGATCCCGGTGCTCTCTTCGCGCTTGGCCGTGACCACACCGTCGCCGCAGTAAGCGACGGCCGAATCCGGATGGGTGACGTTGAGCATTCCGAGGTCGGACCACACGTGGCGGTGCTGGCCGCGCTCCTCGGTCGCGAGCTCGCGGACCAGGTCCCCAAGGCAGGCCTGGGCCGCGGCCACCGTCGTCGGCGTGACGTTGCCCTCGGCGCAAAGGCCGGTCAGCGCGGCGACGTCCGCATTGGTGCAGGACTTGGCAATGGCATCCGAAAGCTTGGTGAGCTCCTTCTGGATCGCGGTCGCGGTCGCACCGTCCTGGCTGGCACAGGCGTAGGGCGGATTGGAGGGGTTGTTCGCGTCGCGGCGCGCATCGCGGCAGGCCGCCGTGACGAGGTAGGCCTTGGAAGCCGCCTTGGTGACGGCCTTGGAGACCCTGGAGGCGCACTTCACGGCGTCGGCGCTCACGCCGGCGGCTTCATCCAGGTCGGCGAAAATCGCCACTTCGATCGGCTCGACGACGGCGTCCACCAGTTCGGCCACGCACTCGCCCAGGTCCTGCGGGGTCGTCATCGCGTGTCCGAGGATGGAATCGCAGTAGGGTCCCGGCCAGTCGAGATTGCGCACGCTGAGCGGCGCGGTCCCGCCCTTGCCGAGGCAGCGCTCGGCGATCGCGTTGTTGGGCGGAGCGGCAACATGGCGAGCAGGACACGTCAGGTCCGAGATGCAGACAACGTCGTTGGAGGTGCTGCACACGCTGCTGCAGGCCTTCGCCGTCTTGGCGATGAACTTGTCCGTGGCCTTGTCCGCCTTGGCCTGCACCTTCGCGGGCAGCGTCTCGCAGCCGTCCACGCTGTCCGCTTTCCCGCTGATGTCGTCCGCGCGGCAGCGCGAACGGATCTTCAGGAGAGAGGACTGCAGCTTGGCGAATGATTTGGACAAGGTGGAAGAGCACTTCACTTCCTTGTCCGTCAGCTGAGCGCTCGCGGGAGCCGCCGGCATGGCCAGGACGAATCCAGCCATAACGGCGGCCACGAGGCCGAAGCGAATACCTCTCATGATCCATCCTCCCGGCCCCGGATCGCTCCGCGTCTTTCTGCAATCTTCCGTCGCAGAGCCTGGACCGGGAACCGGAGAAGACCTGGAAGTGAAGTGGCGCGGTGCGGCGAGGCCACGGTGGTTGTACGTTGCGCGATCGAGTTGGGTCAAGGGCGCAACAGGTGCGAAGACTCGCGGATCGACGCGACTTCCGCGGGGAGACGAGACAACGAACGATCGTCGGGCGCGAAACGACGATGCAGACGCGGCGGCGAGTGCGCCGCGCCTGCATCGTCAACGAACGTTCATGTCCGCTTTCGACGCATCGCGTTCTTGCTCGACGCATCGCGCGTCGCCGCGAGTGCGACGCAGCGCGTTCAAGCTGAAGTGGATAGACGGACTATCGCTGGACCACTCCGCTCTTCGCTCCTTCGTCGAATACCAAACGATCGTTAGCCCGAATTGTCTTGAGACACGGCACCGGTCTCCTCCTCCCGCCCCCGATTTGGCCGCGCTGGCCTCCGAGGCCCGGCGCCCCTAATCTTGCGCCCATGCATGCCGCCCCCTCAGCGAGCGCGACCGGGGTCGCCATCCCCGCGACCGGGGTCGCCGGCCCCCCGCCCCTGCCCGAGTCCTGCCCTTACGAGGTCCGTCCCCTGGCCAGCCACCCCGACCGACTGCCCCTGGTGATCTCGGCCAACGGCGACACCGACGTCGGCCGCCTCGCCGCCTGGCTCACCTCGAACGGGCCCTGGGTCCGCGAGCAGCTGCGGTCCTGGGGAGCCCTCCTCTTCCGTGGCTTCGCCGTCACGGATGCGGCGGCTTTCGAGACCGTGGCTCGCTCGGTGGACGACGACCTGAAGAACGAGTACCTCGGCACCTCTCCGCGCAACGCCCTCACCGCCCACGTCTTCACCGCCAGCGAACTGCCGCCCTTCTATCCCATTCCCCAGCACTGTGAGATGAGCTTCACGAAGAACCCGCCGCGGCGCCTGTTCTTCACCTGCCTCGTCGAGTCCGCGGCCGGTTGCGGCGAAACGCCTCTTTGTGACTTTCGTCGCGTGCTGGCCGATCTCGATCCCGACCTCGTCGCCCGATTCGAGAAGCGCGGGATCAGAGTGGTGCGCAACTACGCCGGCGCGGGCAGCACCAGCCGCTTCAATCCTTTCCAGCTCAAGCGCTGGGACGAGATGTTCCTGACCACTGACCGCGCCGCCGTCGAAGCCAAGTGCCGCGAGGAAGGATTCGAACCGGTGTGGACCGGCGCGGACGGCCTTCGTCTGGTCAGCACCCAGCCGGTCACCCGCGTGCATCCCGAGACCGGGGAGAAGGTGTGGCACAACCACGTCACCACCTTCCATCCCTCCCAGGCCGCGGGCGAGTACCGACGAATCCACGCCCTGCGTCCCACGCTCAAACACTGGGCCCTCCTCCAGGTGAGCCGACTGCTCGAATCCCTCGAGCGCCGCAGGCCAGGCGACGAACTCGCCATGAACTGCACCCACCTGGACGGCTCGCCGATCGCCGACGCCGACATCGAAGCCGTGCGCGAAGCCGTGTGGAAACACCTCGTCGTCCACCCCTGGAAGCAGGGGGACGTGGTCGCGATCGACAACTACGCGGTCTCGCACGGCCGCCTTCCCTACTCCGGCCAGCGCCTGATCGCGGTGGCCTGGGCCTGAACAGCGGCTCGTTTTCCCTCCTTCAGGACAAATCCATGCAAGCGAATTTCGACCTCAGCGGGAAGGCGGCCATCGTGACCGGCGGCGGGCGCGGCCTCGGGCGTGCCATCGCGCTGGGCGTGGCCGGCGCCGGGGCCGATGTGGCCCTGTGCGGGCGCAAGCTCGCGGCGTGCGAAGACGCGGCCACCGAGATTCGCGCGCTCGGCCGCCGCGCCCTGCCCCTGGAATGCCACATGGGCCACAGCGACGAAGTCGAAGCCGTCGTCACGAAGACCGTGGCCGAACTCGGCCGCATCGACATCGTGGTGAACAACGCGGCGACCAATCCTGCCGCGCGCCCGCTGATCGCAGGGACCCCGGAGCTCTTCGACAAGGTCTACGCCGTCAATGTCCGCGGCCCGCTGCACCTGGCCTGCCTGGCCGCGGCCTGGATGGCCGACCACGGCGGCGGCGCCGTCGTCAACGTGATCTCGGTGGGGGCCCTCCGGCCGGGACCGACCATCGGGCTCTACTGCTCGAGCAAGTCGGCCCTGCAGGCCCTCACGCGCGTGATGGCCCAGGAGTGGGCTCCCCTCGGCGTGCGCGTGAACGCTCTGGCGCCGGGGCCCGTCGCCACCGACATGGTGCGCGCCGTGGAAGGCACCGAGTTCCACCGCCAGATGGTGGAGGCCACCTCCATGAAGAGGATCGCCTCGCCCGAGGAGATC
>JBHEPB010000038.1:0-2885 GCA_046260515.1 Binatia bacterium | reverse complement strand
CCCTGGAACTCGATCCGTCGATCCCCGAGGTGAACTACAACCTGGCCCTGCTGGTTCTTGCTTCGACCGTGCGCGCCGACGGATCCCGCGACGAAGCGGCGCTACCGGCCGCGCTGGCGGAAAGCCGCCTGCTGATCGAGGCTGCCGTCGCCGCCGACCCGAACTTCTTCGAAGCCAGCGCCCTGGCGGGCTCGGCCAGCATTCTCGAGGGCAAGTGCGACGAAGGCTTCCGCGTGCTCGCCGAGGCGCTGGCTCCGCACCCCGGCCAGTATCGGTTCTACCCGGTGGACACCGGGCAGGGCGACATCCTGGCCGCGGCCCTCAAGCGCCGCATCCACATCGAGACGGTACCGGCGGCCCTGAGGCCGGCGTCGCCGCCGCCCTGGTGCGTAGGAGAGGCCCCTTCCCGGTCGTAGAGATGCCCGAGGTCGAACCGTACTTCTCGCGCGCTACCGTCAGCGCGCGCCCTTGAGCTTCACGGCCAGGCTCATCGACGCGAACGCCACCACGTAAGCCGCCACCCCGGTGAGGAAGGCTGCCGTGAAGCCGATCTTGCTGCCCACGAAGATGGCGACCACCGAGGCCACCACCGACATGGCTCCGTTCATGCCCCAGGCCCAGGGCACCAGTTCCTCGCCGAAACCGCGCAGGATGTTGATGCCGAGGGGGTAGGCCATGCCCAGCAGCAGCCCGAGGGGGCCGATCAGCAGCACGGTGACGCCGATGCGGACGAAGATGGACGTACCGAGGAGCTGGTCGATCACCCAGGGCAGCACGCTGATGTAGATGCAAGAGATCACCACGATGCCGGCCAGCACTTTCTTCAGCGTGGGGAACTCGCGGCCGGCGAAGCGCTCGGACAGCAGGCTGCCGTTGCCCGAGAAGAACAGGACGGCGAACAGCACCACGGCCAGAGCGTAGATGGGCGAACCCAGCAGCAGCATCAGCTTCTGTAGGAGGGGAATCTCGATCATCAGGAAGCCGTAGCCGAGGCACGCGAAGTAGAGCAGCAACGGAGCGGCCACCGTCACGTCGATGCTGTGGATCTGGCCGCGGCCGAAGGTGAGCAGCGGGATCGAGAAGAACAGCACCGCCAGCACCGTCACCACCGAGATCAGCATGTACATGAGCTTGAGCGCGTCGTTCCACATCAGCAGGAAGTGGAAGGGATCGTCAACACCCGGCGGCAGGAGGCCGCGCAGGAAGTTGAAGAAAAAGGGGCGGTCGTCCGTGGGCGGGTCGATGAAGAAGCTGTAGTCCGCCATGTACTCGCGCCAGTCGGGCGAACTGATCAGGCGGGCCACTTCGAGGTGCCCCGGCTGCACGCCCGGGGCCCACAGGATCTGGGATTTCAGGTACTCCGCGCGCTCGCCCAGTTTGGCCAGCTCCTCCGGGGTGAACGGCGTCTTCTTCACCAGCATCGTGGTGTTGAGGTCCTGCTTGATCACCACGATGTGGTCGGAGAACTTGCCGACCCCTTCGGCCTCCCACGCTGCCCGCGCCATGGCGCACACCCGCAGCACTTCCACGGGGTACTGGGCCACCATGTAGCGCGTCACGCTGAGGATCCCCTCGTCGCTCAGGTGGCGGAAGTACTCCTGGAAGCCTTCCACGGTGTAGAGATAGTTCTCGCTGAAGACGAAGCCTCCCGCGGCGTTCAGCGAGAAGGTGTCGATGAGGCTCAGCTGCAGGATGTCAAAGGTGCGGTCCATCCCGGACAGGCGGCTGCGGGCCTCGTCGATGACGACCTCGACGCCGGGGTAGGTGTAGGGGTGACCGGTGTAGTCGCCGTGCAGGTCCTCGACCGTCTTGCGCATCGACTCGTTGATCTCGAGGCCCATGATCGACGGCTGCCCGTACGCGATCGCCGCCAGCAGGTCGCGGCCGCCGCCGGTGCCGATCACCAGCACGCGGGCATCGGGGCGGATCTCGTGGGCCACGTAGAGGGCGCTGTCCTTCAGGAACTGGATGGAGGCCGGGTCGCCGTCCCAGCCCATCATCGGCGTCCAGGCGGCGCCGTCGATGTCGAGCATCTTGGTGGGCGGGTAGTCGTCGCCCGCGTACTCGGTCCAGGGCAGCCGCATCGGCATCACCTGGGCAGCGTTCCGGGTCTCCTCGAAGGCCGAGATGCGCGAAAAGGAGTTCCAGGTCTCGGTCTCGCTGTAGCGCTCACTGCGCTGCTTGATGTACGTCATCGTGTACAGGTCGCTGGTGAACGAAAGGATGAGCAGCACGCCGACGATCGCCGTGGAGGTGCCCGCAAGGGCCTTGTTGCGACCGGAGCCGACGGCCACCACCAGCGCCGTCGTGCTGGCCACGGCCGCGATCACCACCGCCACCTGGGGTGCGGGGAACAGGCCGAGGGCCGTCACCACGCCGAGGCAACCGAGGCTCGCGCCCACCAGGTCGGCGTAATAGATGCTGGCGATACGCGCGGAGAAGTGGGTCATCAGCAGCGAGATGCAGATGCCGCCGAGGAAGAAGGGCACCGTGAGCACCGCGTAGGCCAGGCCGAGGGAGGCCAGGCCCGCCATCGAGATCTCCTGCACCACCTGGATGTGGAGGAAAGCCAGCACGCTGGCGGCGGCTGTGAGGCCGAACAGGGAAAGGTAAGTGGTCAGTTGGTCGTCCACACGCTCGACGGGGAAGCGCGCAGGAAGCAGGTAGACGACGAGGCCCGACAGGCCCAGGCCGAACATGGCCAGCGAGATGGCGACGAAGGCGTAATGACTGAAGAGCGCCACCGTCAGGATGCGCGCGACCGTGATCTCCAGCATCAGCAGCGAGAGGCTCACGAAAAACACCGCCATGTAGTGGCGGCGTTGGGGCAAATGGCTCATGTCAACTCCTCAGTCTTGTTGCGCGGATGACCGCAGCGCCGGCAG
>JBHEPB010000037.1:0-36688 GCA_046260515.1 Binatia bacterium | reverse complement strand
GTCGGTGGCAGTGATGGTGCCCACCGCCTTGGAACCGCCGGCGTCGTCCACGAGGTTCATCGGGATCACGACGGGGCCGACGGACGCGGCGTTGGCGGGCGGGGCGGCGAGGGCGAGGGCCGGTGCCAACAGCAAGGGGCCCACGAGCGCGCCGAGGCGAGCGCCGAGGGCGAGACGGTGCGGGATCGTGCTCATGAGATCGACCCTAGTCCTCGTCGGCACGTCGTTCAAGTTCCCGACCGCAGCGTGCTCGTGATAGCGGACCGACGAGGCGCCGCTCCATGGACACGACCAACACCGGCCCCCGGCGGCCACGGGTGCTCATCTGCACGCCGGAGATCACCGAGCTGCCCGAGGGCATGGGCAACGCTGCCCAGTACATCCGCGCCAAGGGCGGCGGACTCGGCGACATCTCGGCCGGCCTCATCCAGCACCTGCACACCGACGCCCGCTTCGAACTGCACGTGGTGGTGCCGCGCTACGACGCCAAGATCCGCGACCTCGCGCGCATCACCTACCGCGAGATCGACGCCATGGGCCGCGTGCTCGGTCGCCAGGGCGTGCACCTGGTGACCGACAGCGCTTTTTCCTCGCTCACCGACGTGTACGGGGAGCAGGAGTCCAACCCGCGCATCCGCCGCGCCGAGGCCTTCCAGCGCTACATCATCAACGACCTGATGCCGCGCCTGGAGCCCGACGTCGTCCACTGCAACGACTGGATGACCGGCCTGGTGCCGGCGGCCGCCCGCGCCGCCGGCGTGAAGAGCCTGTTCACCCTCCACAACGTCTTCACCGAGCACGCACCCTCCAGTGACATCGATCGCAGCGGCATCGACGTGCGCCGCATCTCCGAGTACCTCTACTTCCAGGACTTCCCCGCGGATACCGCCGAGAACTGGAGGAAGAACGGCATCGACTTCACGGCCAGCGGCATCCACGCGGCCGACCTGGTGAACACGGTGAGCCCGACTTTCCTCAGCGAGATGGTTTCGGGACAGTTCGACGACATCGTGCCGCCCGGCGTGGCCCGCGCCATGCGCGACAAGCACGCGGATGGACGCACCCTTGGCATCCTCAACGCCCCGGGCGACTCGGACGACCCGCGCATCAATCCCCACATCGTGCCCTACGACATGGAGGACGTGATCGAGGGCAAGCGCGCCAACAAGGAGCGCTTCCAGAAAGAGATGGGCCTGGTGCCCGACCTGGACGCGCCGATCTTCCTGTGGCCGAGCCGACTCTACGCGCAGAAGGGGCCGGAGCTGCTCGCCGCCGTCGCCACCGCGGCGGTCAAGCGCCACGGCCTGCAGATTGCGCTGGTGGCCAGCGGTGACCGCGCCGTGGAAGCCGTGTTCCGCAAGCTGGCGGCCACCAGCGACGGGCGCATCGCGCACCGGCCCTTCCGCGAGGATCTCAGCATGCGGGCCCTGGCCGGCAGCGACTTCGTGCTGATGCCTTCCCTCTACGAGCCCTGCGGGCTCCCGCAGATGGTGGGGCCCCGCTTCGGCACCCTCGCCGTGGCCCGCCTGACCGGCGGCCTCAGGGACACGGTGGCGCCCCTGGACGTGAAGAAGAACAAGGGCAACGGTTTCGTTTTCGCTCCCCACACAAGCACCGCCCTGGCGGGAGCCGTGGCCGAGGCCGTCAAGTTCTACCGCGAGCCCGAGGCCACGCGGCGACGCACCCTGCAGCGCGTGATGGAGGAAAGCCTCGGGAGCTTCACGCTCGCCAACACGGCGCGCGCCTACATCGAAACCTACGAAAAACTGATCTCGGAGAAGTGAGTCCCGGTCACGGGCGCAGCAGGACCTTCCCCACGTTCTTGCGGTCCTGCACGTAGTGGTGGGCGGCCGCGGCCTCCGCGAAAGGGAAGACCTTGTCGACGTGGGGCTTGATCACTCCCGCCTCCCACAGGGCCAGCAACTCGCCGGCCCAGCCGCGGATGCGCGGAACCTGGTCCCAGAGGTGCCCGAGGTTGACGCCGAACACTCCCTTGTTGGCGTTGATGAGGGCGGGCGCGGTGAACTGGAGCCACGGCATGGAGGCCACGGTTTTCAGCGCCGCCAGGATGCTGCGCTCCTTGCCCACGGCGGCCGAGGACATGCCGAACATCCCGAGTCGTCCCGTCGGTGCGAGGATGCGGAAGCCCTTCTTGAAGGAGTCGCCGCCGACGGCGTCGAGGATGAGTTCGACGCCGCGACCTTCCGTCACTTCCATCGTCCTCTTTTCGAAGTCCTCGGTGCGGTAGTCGATGAGGTGATCGACGCCGATGCCGCGCAGGAACTCGTGCTTCGACCTGGACGCGGTGCCGATCACGGTGGCGCCGAGATGGCGGGCGATCTGGGTGGCGGCGATGCCGACTCCGCCTCCGGCCGAATGCACGAGCATGGTTTCGCCGGCCCTCAGGCTCCCCATCACCACCACGAGCTGCCAGGCGGTGAAGTAGTTGACCGGCAGGGCGGCGCCTTCTTCGGCGGTCATTCCCGGCGGGCGGGCGAAGACCTGGTCCTGCGGAACGCAGACGACATCGGAGTAGCCGCCGAAGCGGGTCATGGCGAAGACGTCGTGCCCTACCCAGGCGCCGTCCACGTCGTCACCTACCGCATCGATGCGGCCGCCGACTTCGTAGCCGACGACGACGGGAAGGGCGGGCAGGTCGGGATAGAGCCCCATTCTTCCCATGATATCGGCGAAGTTGACGCCGGTGGCCTCCACGCGAATGCGCATCTCCCCGGCGCGCGGCTTCGGGTCGGGCGCTTCCTTCACCTGGAGGACTTCGGGGGGACCGGATTTGGTGATCCAGATTTGACGCATTCAGGGAGTATGGTCGCCAAGCCCCCTCCTGTCGATCGCTTGGGCCCGCGACCGGTCGCGCCGGATCGCTGTTTCAATATGATCGCGACCGCGAAGCGCCGGGATGCGGCGACCTGGGGTCGCCGACGGTTGCGCCTCGCGATGAGTCGCCGTGTCGATGCGCGGTGCACTCCAGGAGAGACCCATGAAGTCGAGGACCACGATGCGAAGCGCTTCTGGAAACGTTTTGGTGACGGTGGTCACCAGTGCCTGCCTGCTCTTCGGAGCTGGGGCTGCCCTGGCCGAGGACATCCCGGCCGCCGCGACGCAGGAAGCCGAGACGGTCTGGCAGTCGCGCTGCACCACCTGCCACGGCGCGGGCGGCAAGGGCGACGGCGCCGCTGCGGTGGCTCTCACTCCCAAGCCCCGCGACCTGACGCTGGCGAG
This sequence comes from Binatia bacterium, assembly GCA_046260515.1. Classification (GTDB taxonomy): domain Bacteria; phylum Desulfobacterota; class Binatia; order UBA1149; family CAITLU01; genus DATNBU01. Next base: position 33,448 of record JBHEPB010000037.1, on the reverse strand, counting down.
CTGGCAGTCTTCGGTCACCGATGCCCACATCGAGAAGATCATCGCCGAGGGCGGACAGGCCGTGGGCCTCAGCATGCTGATGCCGGCCAACCCGGACCTCGCGCCGAAAGCCGACGTGATCAAGGCGCTGAGGGCCCGCGTTCGCTCTCTCCAGGCCAACTGAGGTCGCGATGGGGTGTGACCTCAAATTCTCGGGCGGCACGGTGATCGACGGCAGCGGCGCGAAGGCCTTTCGCGCCGACGTCGCGGTCGCCGGCGGGCGCATCTCGCACCTCGGCGACCTTGGCGGACTCGAGGCGGCGCGCGAGGTGGACTGCCGCGGCCGCATCGTGGTGCCCGGCTTCATCGACATCCACAGCCACAGCGACTTCCTCGTGCCGGGCGCCGACCACGGGGCCCTGCTCGAGCCCTTTCTTCGACAGGGCATGACGACGCTGGTGGGCGGCAACTGCGGCTTCAGTCCGGCGCCGGTCAATGAGCGCACCCGCGGGCCGGTCACCGAGGCCAGCCGCCTCATCTCCGACGACGCCATCGATCTGCGCTGGGAGACGATGGGCGAGTTCCTGGACGCTGTCGAACAGGGCGGCGTTGCTCTCAACGTGGCCCAGCTCGTCGGGCACGGTGCGATTCGCGCAGCGGTGACGGGGCACCTCAACCCCGCGCCGCCCAGCGCCGACGAACTCGGCGAGATGGAGAAGCTGTGCCGCCAGGCCCTCGACGACGGGTGCGTGGGCGTCAGCACGGGCCTCGGCTATCCGCCGGGCATCTTCGCGAGCGAGGATGAACTGGCCGCGTTCGCCGGCTGGGCGGCGCGTTCGAAGCGTCTGTTCACCTCGCACCTGCGGGCCTACAGCTGGATGAGTCCGGTTTACCCCGATCGCGATCCGGTGGCCGATCCCCACAACATCGCCGCCATCGACGAGATCCTGCGCGTGGTCGGGAAGGCCGGATCGCGCCTGCAGATCAGCCATTTGATCTTCGTCGGCAGTGCCACCTGGCGAACTGCGGAGAGGGCGATCGCGGTGATCGAGGCGGCGCGCGAGCGCGGCATCGACGTGGCCTTCGACGCGTTCCCGTACACGGCCGGCAACACGACGGCGAGTGTGCTCTTCCCGCCCGAGATCCTTCCCCACCTGGAGATGGTGCTGGCCAGTCCCGAGAGCATGGAGGGACTGGTGGCGATGGGCGAGCATCTCTTCGGCCAGATCGGCTTCCACCTCGAAGACATCCAGATCATGAACGCCAACGCGGCGGCCTTCGATCGCTACAACGGCTTTTTCGTCGGCGACGCCGCGCGCGACGCGGGCATGGACATCTGGGAGTTCTACGCGCGCATGGTGTCCGAGAGCCACCGCAACGCGCGTGTGCTCATCCACAAATACAGCGGCGAGGCCGGCGACGAACGCGCCCTCGAGGCGGTGCTGGCGCATCCCCTCTGCAGCATCGAGACCGACACCTTTGTGACCGCCTGCGGCCACCAGAACCCGGCCAGTTACGGCACCTTCCCCCGCATCCTCTCCACCTACGTGAAGAAGGGGTTGTTCCCCCTGGAGGAAGCGGTGCGCAAGATGACGGGCGCCGCCGCCGATCGCCTGGACTGGAAGGACAGGGGCTTCGTCCGCAAGGGTTGCGCGGCCGACCTCGTGCTTCTCGACCCCGCCACCCTGGCCGACACTGCTACCTTCGCCGAGCCCGCGATGTTCCCCCTCGGCATCGACATGGTGGTGATCGGCGGCCGCGTCGTCGTGGACGGCCCGCGCTACGACGCCTCCGCCAAAGCCGGCACCGTCCTGCGCGCCTGAGAAACCCGGGACAGGTACAGGTTTCCGGAACGGAAACCTGTACCTGTCCCGGGTTTTTTTAGAGGGGGTAGGTGGAGACGGCGAGGCGGCGGCCTTCGGGGTCGCGCAGGTAGACGGTGAACTCGGTGTCGCCGTCGTGGCAGCCGCGCTCGACGGCTCGTCGTTTCACCAGGGCCCGGGTCGCCTCGTCCACGCGGAAGGCGACGAGTTCCATGCTGCCGGAGGGCGGCGGGGGTTCACCGGCCTCGCGGGCTTCGATCATGAGCACGGCGTCGCCGCCGAGGCCGAGCCACAGCGAGCGCGGCAGGTTCTCCCTCATGACGGTGACGCCGAACACTTCCCGATAGAAGGCCGCGAGTGCAGCGACGTCGGCGCTTCGAAGCGCGAGATGGTGAAGGGAAAGTGCCATGCGGGACTCGGAACCTTCTACACGCCCGGCTATCATCGGTCCATGCACACCGGACTCGAACGTCTTCTGGCCGAGCCGCGGCGCTGGCTCGGAAAGGCCCGCGTCGGCCTGGTCGCCAATCCCACCACCGTGGACAGGCGCTTTCGCCACGCGATCGACCTTCTCCATGCCCACGGCGAAGTGAACCTGACGCTGCTGTTCGGCCCGGAGCACGGCATCCGCGGCGCGGCCCAGGACATGATCCACGTGGGCGATGCCCACGATCCGGTCACGCACCTTCCCGAGGTGAGCCTCTACGGCCCCACCTTCGAGTCGCTGACGCCCCGTGCGGAGGACCTCGCGCGCATCGACGTGCTTCTCTTCGACATCCAGGACGTGGGCGCGCGCTACTACACCTACGCCGCGACGATGGCGCTCTGCATGCAGGCTGCCGCCAAAGCAGGCGTGAAGGTGGTGATTCTCGACCGCCCCAACCCCATCGGCGGCCTGCAGGTGGAAGGCGGCGGCCTGGCCCCCGGCCTGGAGAACTTCTGTGCCCTGTACCCCGTGCCCCAGCGCCACGCGATGACGGTGGGCGAACTGGCGCGCCTCTACAACGCGGCCTTCGGCATCGGTTGCGAACTGGACGTCGTCGCCTGCGAGGGCTGGAAGCGGGGACAGTACTACGACGAGACGGGCCTGCCCTGGGTGATGCCGTCCCCCAACATGCCCACCCTCGACACGGCTATCGTCTACCCGGGCATGTGCCTGCTCGAGGGCACCAACCTCTCGGAGGGCAGGGGGACCACGCGTCCCTTCGAACTGTTCGGCGCGCCCTTCATCGACGGACGGCGTTTGGGGGAGGAACTGTCGGGCTACGGACTGGAGGGCGCCATCCTGAGGCCCTGCATGATCGAGCCGACCTTCCACAAGCATGCCCGCCAGCCCTGCGGCGCCCTGCAGATCCATGTGACCGACCGGGCCCGCTTCGACGCCTACCGCACGGGCCTGGCCGTCCTCGCCGGGGTACGACGCCTGTGGCCCGAGGACTTCGCCTGGAGGACCGAGGCCTACGAGTTCCGCGACGACGTGCCGGCGATTGACCTTCTGACCGGCTTCCCCGAGGTGCGGGAGGCCATCGACGCAGGGGCCGCGTTCGAAGACATCGTCGCCGTGGCCGGGACGGGGACCGATACCTACCGCTCGGGCCGGGAGGCCGCCCTGCTCTACGCCTGAGGCCGTGGTGGGGGGTTCTGCCCGCACCCCCTTAGGTGCAGGCAGAATGTGGGTGCGGTTACAGCCCCCAAACCCTTGCAGGCGCGCGAGGTTTTCCGTTCAGCGTTCGATCAGTTCGATGGCGTAGCCGCTCGGGTCGCGGACGAAGGCGATCACCGTGGACCCGTGCTTCATGGGGCCCGGTTCGCGGGTGATGGAGACGCCGGCTGCCCTCAGGCGATCGCAGACCGAGCGGATGTCGGTGACGCCGATGGCGACGTGGCCGAAGGCCGTGCCCATCTCGTAGTCCCGCCCGTCCCAGTTCCAGGTCAGTTCGATTTCGTGGGCCTCCTCGCCGGGATAGCCCACAAAAGCCAGGGTGAACTCCCCTCCGGGGTAATCGCTGCGGCGCCTCAGCTCCATCCCCAGGTGCTCGCAGTAGAAGGCGATGGATTCGTCGAGGTTTTTCACCCGCAGCATGGTGTGAAGGATTTTCATGGTGTCTCCTGATCGGTCCTACCGGGGGGCGGCCCCAGGCGACCATCCAGACAGGGGGCCTCCAACATAGCCAGCCCGGGCGGCCGAAACGGCGACGGCGTGGTCCCGTCCCGGCTTCCGATGCCCGGTTCCATCCTCTTGGGTTCCCTTGCGGATCCCGGCTCGGGCGGGCACATAGACCCCGTAGCCGCGGGGCGCGAGAGCCGTTCCCCGGCGCACCTCGACTCGCGGCGAAGGGATTCCAAGCCGTGTCTCGAGGCCAGATCGGCGGCATCCCCCGATGACGTCGGAGAGACTGCGGTCGGGAGAACTCGGCGTCGGCACGGTCGGCCGGAACGCTTGAAGTGATCGCGGAAAGAACTGCGACCCCAAAGGAGCCAGTATGGGACGGATCAAGATGAACAAGATGAAGAGGTTCGCGACACGAACGGGTGGCGTCGTCGCAGCAGCTTTGGCGGTAGCCGTTACCTGGGCGAGCGGAGCCCAGGCGGCCGACTGCCTGGCGGCGGCCTACGGCGGCAGCCTGAACTGCACCTCGAACGATTTCACGGTGTCCTCGGTCACGGTGACCAACGTCGATCTCAACGACTGCGGCGGTGGCTCCAACACCTTCACCTTCGACGGCACGCTGAACGTCGGGAGCGGGACCACGGACCGCTACGACGTGGGCTTCTACATCTCCAACAACTCGAGTAACGCCGACGTGGGCGGCACCTGCACGGTGGCGGTGATTCCGCCGGGAAGCGGAACGGCCGACGACGGCGACCAGTGCGGCGACTACGACGGGAGCGCTGCCTCTTATCCGGTGTCCAACCTGACCGTGACCTGCCAGGACGCCGACGGTGACGGCTTTTTCGACTTCTCGATTTGTTCCGCCTGGGCCCAGAACGACCAGTCCACCTGCAACGGGCCGGACGACGCGGTGCCGGGCACCTCGGCCAAGTGCGAGTGCACGACCGTCAACTCCGACGTCCAGATCCCCCAGTGCGACACCAACGCGGACTGCGCCGCCGACGCCAACCAGTGCACGGACGCGGTCTGCCTGGGGATCGGCGAGCCGGGCGCCGACACCTTCGGTTGCGCCCAGGTGAACCGCACCGGCGCTTGCGACGACGGCCTTTTCTGCACGCAAAACGACACCTGCAACGCCGGAGTCTGCAGCGGCACGTCCCGCAATTGCGCGGACGCCGTCGATTGCACCGCGGACTCGTGCAACGAAACCACCAACCAGTGCGACAACATCCCGAACAACGGGTTGTGCAACGACGGAGAAGCCTGCACCTCGGACATCTGCTCCGTCGCCCAGGGCGGCTGCGTCAACGACTTCATCTGCGGCGTGGACATCTGCCGCAGCCCCGGCTTCTGGAGCACCCACAGCGGCTACGAGAAGAGCGGGTCGGTCAACGTCGGCCAGCTCCTGATCGACCTGGCCGGGCCGTTCGAGGTCTGCGGCGAGACGATCAGCACGACCAGCAACGGGTCCAGCCCCTATGTCAGCGGCCTCGGCCTCACCTCCAACCTGGAGGGCCTCTGCATGAGGGGCCAGGGCGTGAAGCAGCGCCAGCTCTACCGCCAGCTGGTGGCCGCCAAGTTCAACTGCGAGGCCAGCGGCGCCTCCGACTGCGACTCGATCGTGAACAAGTACATCGACATCGCCTGGAGCGATTGCAGCGACGTCTGCGCCGGCAACCCGCCGGCCGACCCGCCCTCGGTCGGCGAGTGCATCTCGCAGCTCGACTGTTTCAACAACGGTGGCCAGGTGGTCGAGGGGCAGTGCGCGAAGGGCACCTGCGAGAGCCAGCCCCACCTGTACTGCGGCGAAGACTACGGGAGCTGCCCGGATTTCGACGCCCTGCCCCAGGCTTGCGTCAACTTCCCTGGCAACTGCCACGACACCCCGCTCTGCAACGAGGGGCTGGGCTTCTGTCCGAAGAGCGGACCGGCCTCCAGCCCGAAGGCCTGCCGCGAGGCGAGGCACAACGGCTGCACGATCGACTCCTGCAACTGAGGAGCCGGCCGGCCGGATAGGAATGGCGCCGCAAGGTGCTGACGAGGGGCGGGGTCGCGACAGCGGCCCCGCCCTTCTTCGTCTGCGGCGGGGGCGCCCGATCTGCCGCAGCGATGCACGATTCCTGCTGCGGCGGTGGGGGCCGATCTCAGGCCCTCTCTGCCATGCCCGCGATTTTGCTTGCATTACGCAGTGCGCCAGCGCAGGTAAGGGTGGCCTACGGGGGGACATTTCGCCCCCAGTGGAAGTTTCCTTGAATCGTGGCGCCAGGACCGATGCCGCGGCTCAAGGCCAGACCGGTGATGCAGGATATCGCCGGGGGGATTTCGGTTGGGGAAATCCGGCGTCGGCGCGGTCGGCCGTGTCGCCGGGAATGATCACGGCGGGTCTTGGAACCCTCTGTCAGGAGTACGTATGAAAACTGAGAATTCGATGAAGCGAAATGCGAGGCGCAGGGGTGGCGTCTTCGCGGCAGTGTCCCTGCTGGTATCCCTTTCCTGGGCGGACGGGGCCCAGGCGGCCGACTGTCTGGCTGCCGCCTACGGCGGCACCCTGAACTGCACCTCGAACGATTTCACGGTGTCCTCGGTCACGGTGACCAACGTGGATCTCAACGACTGCGGCGGTGGATCCAACACCTTCACCTTCGACGGCACGCTGAACGTCGGGAGCGGGACCACGGACCGCTACGACGTCGGCTTCTACATCTCCAACAACTCCAGCAACGCCGATGTCGGCTCGAGCTGCGCAGTTGGGGTGATCCCGCCGGGAACCGGCACGGCCGACGACGGCGACCAGTGCGGCGACTACGACGGCAGCGCGAACTCCTACCCGGTGTCGAACCTGACGGTGACCTGCCAGGACAGCGACGGCGACGGCTTCTTCGACTTCTCGATCTGTTCGGCCTGGGCCCAGAACTCCCAGTCAACCTGTAACGGGCCCGACGACGCGGTTCCGGGCACCGCCGCCAAGTGCGAGTGCACCACGGTGAACTCCGACGTCGAGATTCCCCAGTGCAACACCAACGCCGACTGCTCGGCCGATGCCAACGTCTGTACCGACGCGGTCTGCCTCGGCCTCGGCCAGCCCGGGGCCGACTTCTTCGGTTGCGCCCAGGTGAACAACACCGTCCCCTGCAACGACGGCCTGTTCTGCAACGGCACCGATGTCTGCTCGGGCGGCACCTGCGGACACTCGGGCAACCCCTGCCTGGGCGGCGGCGTCTGCGGCGACAACTGCAATGAGACCGCGGACAACTGCTTCGACCTGGCGGGCACGCCTTGCCGCGCCTCGGCCGGCGTCTGCGACGTGGCCGAGACCTGCACCGGCAGCACCAGCGACTGCCCCGCCAACGGCTTCGTGAGCAGTGCCACCCAGTGCCGCGGCTCGGCCGGCGTTTGTGACCTGGCTGAGAACTGCACGGGCTCCTCGGCCGCCTGTCCCGCCGACAGCTTCGCCTCGACAGCATCGGTGTGTCGTGCCTCGACCGGCCAGTGCGACGTGGCCGAGAACTGCACGGGGACCGGGGCCAGCTGTCCCGCGGAGACCAACACGAACGGCAACTCCTGCAACGACGGCCTGTTCTGCACGGTCAGCGACGTCTGCACCAGCGGGAACTGCGCCGGCACGGCCCGCAACTGCTCGGACGCCATCGTCTGCACCGACGACACCTGCGACGAAGCCAACGACGAGTGCGACGTGGTCGAGAACAACGCCAACTGTGACGACGGCGACGCCTGCACGGAAGATGTCTGCTCCATCGCCCAGGGCGGCTGCGTCAGCGACTATATCTGCGCCATCGACATCTGTCGCAGCGCTGGCTACTGGTCCACGCACAGCGGCAACGAGAAGAAAAAGAAGGAGTCGATCAACGTCGGCCAGGAGGTGCTCGACCTCTTCGGTCCCTTCGAGATCTGCGGCCAGTCGGTCAGCGCCACCGCCAACGCCGAGAGCCCCTTCCTGGATGGGCTCGGCCTGGACTCCAGCCTCGAGGGCCTCTGCATGCGCGCCCAGGGCGTCAAGCAGCGCCAGCTCTACCGCCAGCTGATGGCGGCGCGGTTCAACTGCGCTGTCAGCGGTGCGGCGGATTGCGACACGATCACCTCGAAGTACATCGACGTGCTCTGGAGCGATTGCAGCGACGTCTGCGCCGGCAACCCGCCGGCGATCGACCCGCCCACCGCCAACGAGTGCGCGTCGCAGCTCGGCTGCTTCAACAACGGCGGCCGGGTGATCTTCGACGGCAAGTGCGCCTATGGCACCTGCGAGAACGAGCCGAGCGTCCACTGCGACGGCGACTACGGCGATTGCCCCCTCTTCGAGGAAGCGCCCCAGGCGTGCATCCCCTTCGAGGGCAACTGCCACGACTCGGCTCTGTGCAACGAGGGCATCTACTGCCCGAAGTCCACGCCGGCTTCGAGCCCGGGTGCCTGCCGCGAGGCGAGGCACAACGAGTGCACGATCGACTCCTGCAACTGAGGAGCCGGTCGGCCTGAGCCGACGACAAGTGCACCGCAAGGTGCCAACGAAGGGCGGGGTCGCGAAAGCGGCCCCGCCCTTCGCCTTTGCGCAGCCTGCTATCGGGTGACGGCGCGAGCCTGCACTTCCAGTTTCAGGTCGGGGAGGACCAGGGCGACGACCTGCACTACGGTGCGGGCGGGATAGTCGGAGGGGAAGAACTCGGAGAAGACTTCGTCCACCGCCGGCACGTCGCGGATGTCGGTGAAGTACTGGGTGAGGTGGGTGACCTTCTCCAGCCCCGAACCGGCGGCTTCCAGGACCCCCTTCAGGTTGGTGAAGGCATTGCGGGCCTGTTCGCGGATGTCGAGGGGGATGGAGAAGTCTTCGGCGAGGCCGACCTGGCCGGAAACCTCCACCGAGTTCCCGACCACGGTCGCCTGCGAGAACTTGTAGGTCTCGTAGATGACTTCGGTTCCGGGGGGATTGACGAGCTTGACGTGGGACATGGTGGCCTCCTGCCGCGCGCCGTGCGCGGCCTTTTCGCGTTGACGCTGTGGTGCCGTGGACCTGTGCCCAGGCACGGGAAGGCGGATGTTGTCAGCTACGCGGGAGCGAAGCGACGACTTCCGCGGCGCGGTCGGCTTCGGCGGGGTCGCTCGTGGTCGGCACCAGCATCACCTCATCGGCCCCGAGCTCGCGGCACATCAGAAGGGCGTCGCGCAGCGCCTCCGGCGACTTGGCCGTGATGCTGGGAGTTAGGGCCCGCCCGGCGCCGTCGCCCATGAAGGCCAGGTAGCGCTCCAGGTAGGCTGCGACCTGCTCGTCGGGGTCGTCGCCGAGGGCGAACCAGAACCCGGTTACGAGACGGGGAGCCACCGTGCGGCCGGCCTCTTTCCAGGCCTCGCGCGCTCCCTCGAAGCGCATGGCCACGTCTTCGCGGGAAGGACCGAAACTGAAGCCCGTGATGCCGTCGGCCCAGCGCGCCGCGCGGCGGATGGCCTGGGGCATCAGCACCCCGGCCAGCAGCGGCGGTCCGCCCCGCTGCAAGGGAGCGGGCTCGATCCTCCTCGTGACGCCCTCGGGAACGTGGGTGCCCTCCCACACGCCGCGCATCGTCGCCACGCTCGCCTCGAGCCTGGTCAGCAGCCTCGAGTCCCAGGCCGCGCCGACCGCGCGATAGTCCTCTTCGCGAGCACCGACGCCGACACCGAGGCAGACCCTGCCGCCGGAGAGGACGTCGAGAGTGGCCACCTGCTTGGCCAGCAGCACGGCGTCGTGCATCGGCGGGACGAGGACATGGAAGGCGACCTTCACGCGTTCGGTCCAGGCCGCGGCGGCCGAGAGCGTGACCATGATCTCCGGGTTGGGAAACGCGATGCGCTCGCCGGCCGCGATGCTCGACCAGGGACCGGCGTCGATGCGACGGCACCACTGGCGGACCAGTTCGCGGCTGAGGCCGGGGACCATCACCGGCAGGTTCATCCCCACCTTCATTGCGTCACATCCTTCCCTTTCGGCCCCCGCCGGTGCCGCCCGCCGTCGCCGCCCGGGAGCGGCGGACCCGCCGGGGCGGTGCGCTGGCTCAGCGCCGTGGAGCAGGCTGCGCCAACGAGGCCGAGCGGCGCTTCGCGGCGACGACGGCCTTGCCGCCCATCGCGGCCGCTCGACGTCGTGCCGCCGGGGGAGTCTGCGCGGCCCGCCGACGCGTGTTCTTGCCGGCGGCCTCCCGCCGGATCACGAGCCGGCCGCCCGAGCGCGTCCCCATGCAATCCCGGCAGCGCCACGCGCGCATGGGCCGGCTGGCCCGGCGGGAGCGCTCGCAGACCGGGCAACGGTGGAGGTAGAGGGGGTGCTCCCCCTTGGGGCGGCTGGCGGGCCGGACGGCGACCGGGATGCGCACCCTCGGTTGGAAGCCGACCAGTCGCATCATCGCTTCCCATTCCTCCCCGTGGGGCTTGGCCGCGTCGCCGTGGCGCAGGTGGACGGCGGCGTGGGCCGCCTCGTGGCAGAGGATCTCCGCCAGGAGGTGGGACTGGGAGTCGAGCAGCGACGGCGTGAGGCGGATGAGGCGCCGTTCCTGGTAACAGCGGCCGAAGGCGCGGACGAGTCGCGGTGAGAACTCGATGCGCAGCGACTTCACCAGGGATGGAGTTCCCCAGCGGAGGAGCCAGCGGTCGAGTCTTTTCTGCAGGCGGGGCGGTAGGGTGGCGTCCGGGATCGACATGGGCGCGGAAGCTAGCACGGGGCCGTTCGCGGATCCCATTCGCGAGGAGAAAGTGACGCGTCCTGCCGATTTGCTTCGCCCGCCCGATTCGGCGTGCTCGCCGGGCGGCCGAAACGAGGGCGAAAGCAGGCGGTTTTGACCGGCTTTTTCCCTGCGGAAGGAGGAAGCGGCTGCGTCGTGTCGAGTCCTCCGGCACGCGGTGTTCGTCTGCCGCGGCCGCGTGATCCAGTTCACGCCGACCCGAACGGGGCTCAGCCCTTGCCGAAGACGCTGCCGTAAGAAGCGTCGTCGAAACCCACGATGACGGTCTTTCCCACGATCAGCGTCGGCGCCCTCAGGTTGCCGGTGGGGCCGAGCATGGCGTCGATGCACTCGGCGCTAGCCTTGCCCCCCGTCTTGAACTCGCTGACGTTCTTTCCCTTGGTGACGATGACGCGGGCGGCGGCCTTGGCAATGCGGGCGGCGTCGTCCCTTCCCAGTTTCTTCGAGGCCGGGACAACCTCGGCGGGGCGGATGCGGTTGGCGTCCAGGAACTTGGACGCTTTGACGCAGGTCGTTCAACCGTTGCGGTGGTAGTACCAGTCGAGCTTTGCGGCCACGTCTCTGCTCCTTCGGTCCGCGCGGACCATCGCTGCGCAGGCGGCTTCGCCCGCCGTCCAAGCGGCCATCCGGGTGAAGATCGCGTCAATTGCGCGAGACCAGCCGAATAGACCTTGCGCCGTTGCGTCCGAGCAGGCTAACCCGAGACGAGAGAAATTCGAATCCCGGTCGCCGCGCGGCCGGCGCTACCAGGTACCTTGATGAGATCCCCCCAAGCCTTCCCGACCTCCGAATCCACACCTGCCCGCACGAGACCCCGCCGCCGGACTTCGCTGCGCCTGCGCGAGGGCTCGGGTCCCGTAAAGGTCGCCGAGCGGCCTGCTGCCGCTTCCCCCCTGCACTCGTGGCAGGCCCTTGCGGGAACGATGTTCGTGGTGTCGATGGCGACGTGCTGGTTCGCAGTGGCTTCCACGGTGACGGCGCCCCTGGTGGCGGCCGGCGAGTTGCTCACTCGTGCGGCCCGGGAGTCCGACCGGAGCGCCTGATTGCCGCCCGTTCCGTACTGGCGACCAGCCAGTCGCCGCCCCTCCTCAGCGAACCACATCCGCGTCCACCTCGCGGGGCGGCGACCGGTCCGGCATCGAAACATCGACGCGCCGCTGACCGAAGCGGCTGCGGTGCGTTACTTTCCGGACGGGTGATCCGGCCCGCACCGCTGCCCCGAATGGGCTGGCTGTTGTCTCCGCGCCTCGAAGCGGCAACCATCCCGGACGCTACGCCGTCCGGCCGGGTGCGGTATCCGGCCGTGCGCGGTCGCGCGCGGCCGCTACCAGGCAGCCCCAAGGAGGATCTTCCCATGGCTCAGACCGCCCAGCTCCGCGTCATCCATTCCATCGAGAACGAGTGCGAGCGCATCTACCAGCTCCAGAGGGAGGCCTACCTTCGCCACCCCTACCCGAGCGCCGACGAAAGGCGGGCCAACCTGCAGAAGCTCGAGGACATCCTGGTCGCCAACGTGGACCGCATCGCCGAGATGATCGGCAAGGACTTCGGGCACCGCTGCGCCGAGGAGACCAAGCTCCTCGAGGTCTTCACGAGCATCGACGGGATCCGCGACGCGAAGAAGAAGGTCGCCAAGTGGATGGCCCCGGAGAAGCGCCACGTGTCCTTTCTTTTCGCCACCGGCAAGAACCGCGTGATCCCCCAGCCCAAGGGCGTCGTCGGAATCGTCGTTCCGTGGAACTATCCCCTCTTCCTGCTCATGGGCCCCCTCACCAGCGCCCTGGCGGCCGGTAACCGCTGCATGGTCAAGATGGCGGCCAACTCGACCAACCTCTGCAAGTTCCTCGCGGGCCGCTTCGCCGAAGTTTTCCCCGAGGACACCGTGGCCATCCTGCCGGGGGTGAAGGGAAGCGATTTCTCGAGCCTGCCCTTCGACCACCTGCTGTTCACCGGTTCGGCCGACGCGGGACGCAACGTGATGCGCGCGGCGGCCGAGAACCTCACGCCGGTCACCCTCGAGCTGGGCGGAAAGTCGCCGACCATCGTCTGCGACGACTTCGACGTCGAGACGGCGGCCTCGCGCATCCTCTACGCCAAGTACGTCAACGCCGGCCAGACCTGCCTCGCCCCCGACTACGTGATGGTCCCCACGGGCAAGCGCGACGCCTTCGTGGCCGCCTGCAAGAAGATCCTGCCCCAGCGCTACCCGAATCCCGGGGATTCGAGCTACACCTCGCTGATCGACGAGAAGGCCTACCGCAGGCTGAGGATGACGCTCGACGATGCGGCCGCCAAGGGCGCCGAGATCGTTCCCCTGGTCCCCGGCGCCGCCTTCGACGATGAGCTTCGCAAGTTCCCTCCCCACGTCATCGTGAACCCCACCGAAGACATGGTGGTGATGCGCGAGGAGATTTTCGGCCCCCTGCTGCCCGTGAAGACCTACGACAGCCTCGACGAGGTGCTCACCTACGTGAACTCCCGCGACAGGCCTCTCGGCTTCTACATCTTCACCAACAGCAAGGAGAGCGAGGACAAGCTGATCTACGGCACGATCTCGGGCGGAGTCACGGTGAACAACTGCGTGCTCCACGTGGCCCAGCACGACCTTCCCTTCGGCGGCGTCGGATCCAGCGGCATGGGCCACTACCACGCCCGCGAGGGCTTCGTGGAGATGAGCAAGATGCGCCCCGTGCACACCAATGCGAAGCTGCCGGGCGCCGAACAGCTCTACCCGCCCTACGGCAAGAAGCACTCGTTCCTGTTCAAGATGCTGCTGAAGTACAAGCGCTGAGGAAGCGGCGGACCGCGTCGCTTCCGGCCGGAAGCGACGCGGTCCGTTCGATCATTCGACGTCTTCGCAGAAGTCGATGGTGCAGGAGTTGCGCTTGGCCTCCTTGCACGGCCGCGCGTTGGCCGCCGGCAACCTCTCCGGGCACAGGTCGAGGCCGGGCTGACAGAACTCCTCCTCGCGGCAGTTGCCCGGGAAGCGCTCGCAAACCTGCAGCAGGGGGAAGGGGATCAGGGCGACCGGCGGGCAGGGCCCCGAGTCGTCGCCGCAGTACTCATTGGTGATGTCGCAGGTGCCCAGGGCGCACTTGCCGCCGGGGGTGAATTGCCCGCCGCGGTTGTAGCAGCGAAGCCGGTCGGTGCAGGTTTCGACCGCTTCGAAGTAGTCGCCCGCGAACTCGAGATCGCCGCTGCACAGCGCGTCGCAGTCATCGAAGGAGACGTCCACGAAGCGTCCCACCACCGAGTCACAGTCATTCGACCCGCTGACGGCGCAGTTGAGCGCGGCAGTGACCAGTTCCTGGTACAGCGACCTCTCCGGGACTCCCTCGGGACGCACGCACATCGCCTCCAGCACTGAAGTGAGTCCGAGCCCGGCCAGGTAAGGGGCCTCGTCGTTGGCGGTGGTCGTGATCGACTGCCCGCAGACCTCGAGCCCGCCGACGGCGTCCAGCAATTCCTGGGTGACGCCGTTGTCGTCGCTTCTCTTGGTGTAGAAGCTGGACGGCCGGCAGATGTCCCGGCACGAGGAAACGTTCCGGCAGCCGGCCACCGCGTCGCACACGTCGCGGGTGCAGGCGTCGCCATCGTCGCAGGCCTCGTCGTTAGGCGTGTTGGAGCAGGAATCCGTCGCCTCGTTGCAGGCGTCGATGGTGCAGCCCACGGCGTCTCCACAGCGTCCGGTCACGCCGCTGCAGGTGCCGTTGCTGCACACGTCATTCACCGTGCAGAACTGGCCGTCGTTGCACGTGAGCGTGTTGTTGGTGTGGAGACAGGTCCCCGATGCGCTGCACACGTCGTCGGTGCAGACGTTGGAATCGCTGGTGCACGCGGTTCCACTCGGCTCGAAGCCGTTGGCCGGACAGGTAGCCGCCGTCCCGCTGCAGGTTTCCGCCACGTCGCAGACCCCGGCCGCGGAGCGACAGGTGGTCGTCGATGGCAGGAAGGCATTCGCCGGACAGGCGGCGCTCGAGCCGCTGCACTGCTCGGCCGCGTCGCAGACCCCCGCCGCCGCGCGGCAGGTGGTGGTCAGGAAGACGTCGGCCGGGCAGGAGGCCGAGTTGCCGGTGCAGGCCTCCGCGGTGTCACACACTCCGGCCGAGACTCGGCAGGTGGTGGTGCTGGCCTGGAAACCGTCTGCCGGACAGTTGGCCGCCGATCCCGTGCAGACCTCCGCCGTGTCGCAGACACCCGCCGCGCTGCGACAGGTGGTCGCCGAGGACTGGAAGGCGTCGGCCGGGCAGTTGGCCGCCGTCCCGGTGCAGGTCTCGGCGGAGTCGCAGACGCCGTTGGCGCTGCGGCAGGTCGTGGTCGAAGCCTGGAAGCCGTCCACCGGACAGGCCGCCGCCAACCCGCTGCAGACCTCCGCCGTGTCGCAGACACCGGCCGCGCTGCGACAGGTGGTGGTCGAATTCAGGAAGGCGTTGGCGGGGCAGTTCGCCGCCGATCCCGTGCAGGTCTCGGCGGTATCGCAGACGCCGGCCGATTCGCGGCAGGTCGTGGTCGAATCCACGAAGGCGTCCGCGGGGCAGTCGGCCTCGGAGCCGGTGCAGGTTTCGGCCGTGTCGCAGACGCCGGCGGCCGCGCGGCAGGTCGTCGTCAGGAAAATGTCCTCGGGGCAGCTCGTCCCGGAGCCGGTGCAGCTCTCGGCCGCATCGCAGACGCCCGCGGCGCCGCGGCACGTGGTGGACGACGCCTGGAACTCGTCGGCCGGGCAGGCCGCTGCCGATCCGGTGCAGGTTTCGGCGACGTCGCAGACGCCGGCCGCGCCACGACAGACCGTGCCGCCCGCAAGGAACTCGTCCGGCGGACACACACCGGTGGTGCCGGTGCAGGCTTCGGCCACGTCGCAGGGTCCGGCCGCCGCGCGGCAGACCATGTCCATGAAGTTATCGGCCGGGCAGGCCGCGGCCGATCCCGTGCAGGTCTCGGCAACGTCGCAAACTCCGCCCGCTGCGCGGCAGACGGTCCCCGGATCCTCGAACTCGTTGGCCGGGCAGGTCGCGGACGAACCCGTGCAGTTCTCGGCCACGTCGCACACGCCGGCCGAACTGCGGCAGGTGGTCGCGGAGGACTGGAAGGCGTTGGCCGGACACGAGGCCGACGTTCCGGTGCAGGTTTCGGCCACGTCGCAGACGCCGCCCGAGGCGCGGCAGGTGGTGCCGGTTCCCTGGAAGCCGTCGGCGGGGCAGGATCCCGAGGATCCGGAGCAGGTTTCGGCGACGTCACACGCGCCGTTGGCGGCGCGGCAGGTTGAGCCCGTTCCCTGGAACCCATCGGCGGGGCAGGAAGCCGAGGATCCGTTGCAGGTTTCGGCGACGTCACACACGCCGTTGGCGCTTCGACACGTGGTCGCCGAAGTGAGGAACCCGTTGGCGGGACACGAAGCGGAGGAGCCGGTGCAGTTCTCCGCCACGTCGCAGACGCCATTGGCGCTTCGGCACGTGATGCCGGTTCCCTGGAAGCCGTCGGCGGGGCAGGCGGCCGAGGATCCGGTGCAGGCTTCGGCAACGTCACAGACGCCGCCCGACGCGCGGCACTCCAGCGTTGAGGGCTGGAAGGCGTCCCCCGGGCAGTTGCCCATGTCGTCGCAGGTCTCCGCGACGTCGCAGGAACCATTGGCCGCCCGGCACACCGTGCCCTGAACCTCGTTGTTCACGTCGCAGTTGCCCTGCCCGTCGCAGGTGTCGGGGTTGTCGCAGGAGGTGTTGGCGGGGCTGCCGCAGGCGGTGTCGGCCGCTTCGAAGCCGTCGGCGGGACACGAGATTGAGGTGCCGGTGCAGGTTTCGGCCACGTCGCACTGGCCGGCGTCGGCGCGGCAAACGGTCGTCGTGGGCTGGAAGCCGTCGGTGGGGCAGGTCGCGGTGGATCCGGTGCAGCTTTCGGCCGCGTCGCAGACGCCGGCCGATCCCCGGCATTGCACGGTAGAGGCCACGAACCCGTTGGCAGGACACGAAGCGGAGGAGCCGGTGCAGTTCTCCGCCACGTCACAGACGCCGCCCGAAGCGCGGCACTGGAGCGTCGTGGCGGCGAAACCATCGGCCGGGCAGGTCGAACTCGTCCCGGTGCAGTTCTCGGCCACGTCGCACACGCCGCCCGAAGCGCGGCACTGGGTGCTGGAAGCGGCAAAGCCGTCGGCCGGACAGGCGGCGGAAGTGCCCGAGCAGCTCTCGGCCACGTCGCAGGCGCCGTTGGCGGCGCGGCACACGGCCGTGGAGAACACGTCGGGCGGACAGACTGCCGTCGACCCATCGCAGGTCTCGGCGGCGTCGCAGACGCCGACCGCGGCGCGGCACACCGTGCCGCCGGGAGCGAAGCAGTTGTCCGCGTCCTCGTTGCAGGTGTTCCCGCAGATGGGGCCCGCCGAGCAAGGGTTGGTGCCCGGGGTGCAGGCTCCGGCCGAACAGGTCTCGACGCCGTTGCAGAACAGGCCGTCGCTGCAGTCAGCGGTATTGTTCACGAAGACGCAGCCGAAGTCGTCGGCGTTGGGGTCGGCCGGGTTGCAAACGTTGTCGGTGCAGATGTTGTCTTCGTAGTCGCAGTCGTCGTCGGAGTCGCACACCGGCACCGGCACGTCGGTGTCGGTAATCTCGCAGTTGCACTTGGAAGGGTTGTCGGCGATCGCCTGGAGGGGGCCGTTGCAGTCGCTGTTGCTGGAGCTGGTCCTCCACGACGAACAGGTATTGACGTCGAAGAACCCGTCGCCGTTGCCGTCGAAGCAGGGCGCCGTGATGCCCGTCACGGCCACCAGCACGGTTGCGCCGCTGGTGACGTCGCCGCAGGAATCGCCGTCCTGGGGACTGACCTGCGTTGCAGGATCGATGACGAGGACGCGGCAGTCGTCGGCCAGCGATTCCTTGGGATCGGCGCCGATGTAGAACCCGATGTCGTAGCGGTTGGTGGCGTTCGAATCGACGACGAGGTTGGCATCGAACACGAACGTATCGCCCGGAAAGTCGCAGCCGTCGATGATCTGCGTGACCGCGATCTGGGCGATCTGGATGTCGTTGGCCGTGCAGTTGAGGCTGATGCCGGAAGCCTCCTCGAGGCAGGGGTCGGCCATTGCGGCGGGCGGCGGTGCGGCCACGGCGAGAACGAACAAAGAGAAGGCCGCCGCGGAAAACGAAACGAATCGGAAAGGCCGAAGCCTTCCGGAAGCGCGAAACTTCATGTGTCTAACCCCCTGCCCGACCGACGTAGCGGGACGGACAACCTGTTGATGCGGATCAAACGGACCTGCCTCGAGCCGAAGCTTGATCCCCCCGGATCCTGGACCCCGCTGGTCCAGCGCTTCTTTTGTCGGCTCTCGCCTCCGGGCTGGGGCTGTGAACGCGGGCGCTTGCGGCGCCCGCCTGCCCGGCCCCTCCCGGAGACCCCTTAGAACATGCTTAAGCGTTCCGAATCAAGGGGGGGTGGAAGCCGGTCCGCCTGATCGCTCCCCCATGGGGGAGTCCCCCAAGAGTCGGGAGGCTGTTTCAGGGCAGGTCTTCGTAACGGATGTCGAGGACTTCGAGCTGCTCGGCGCCCCCCGGCGTCCTCAGCGTCACCACGTCGCCGACTTCGGCCTGAAGCAGGGCCTTGGCGATGGGCGAGATCCAGGAAACCCGGCCGTGGGCCGGGTCGAGTTCGTCGATGCCGACGATGGTTACCGTCTTTTCGTTGCCGTCCTCGTCGGCCACGGAGACGGTGGCTCCGAAGTACACGCGCCGCTGGTCGCGTCCGGTGTTGTCCACAACCACGGCGCTGTCGATGCGCTTGGACAGGAAGCGGATGCGGCGGTCGATCTCCCGCAGGCGCCTCTTTCCATAGATGTAGTCGCCGTTCTCGGAGCGGTCGCCGTTGCTCGCGGCCCAGGTGATGGTTTCCACCAGCTTGGGGCGTTCGCCCTCCCAAAGGCGGGCGAGCTCGTCGTTCAATCTGCGGTAGCCGGCCGGCGTGATGTAGTTGCGCGGCGGCCCGGAAGGCTCGTCGGCGGCGAGTTCGAGTTCCTCGTCGTCGCCGTCGGGTTCCTTGGTGAATGCTTTGCTCATCGGGATGGCCTGCCGGCGCCCCGGGATGGCGCGGGCATCGGGAGCGATGGTCTCATCTCCGGAGGCGAGAAAACAGCGCATAGGCCGGCAAGGCCGTGGCGGTGACGGCCAGCGCGACTGCGCATTCGAGGGGACGGCCCCACAGCATGGCCCCGGCGATGGCGGCGTTGGCGACCAGGTAAAGGGCGGGCAGCATCGGATAGCCCCAGGCGCGGTAGGGGCGGGGTTGGCTCGGACGCCGGCGGCGAAGGGCGTACAGGGCCGCCGTGTCGGCCATGGTCGCGAGCACGATGGCGAAGGTCGTGTACTCGAGGACGCTCGGGAAGGTCCCGAGGACGGCGATCAGGGCGATGGCGGTGGCGGCCTGCACCCAGATGGCGGCGTGGGGCGTCCTGTACACTTCGTGGACCCTCGCCACCGATTTCAGGAAGAGGCCGTCGATGGCCATGGCGTAGGCGATGCGGGGACCGACGAGGATGGTCGCGTTGAGGCAACTCACGATGGACCCAAGGATGAGCACCGCCGCCAGCGTCGCTCCCGCCTGGCCGAAGTAGACCCGCGCCACCGCTTCCCCGACGCGGACCTCGCCGCGCATCTGTTCGATCGGCAGGGCGTGAAGGTAGGAGAGGTTCACCATCAGGTAGACGGCCGTGGACACGGCGAGGCCGAGGAAGAGGGACCAGGGGAGGTTGCGTTCCGGGCGGCGGATTTCGCTGGCGACGAACACCGAGGCGTTCCAGCCGAGGTAGCTGAACAGGACCGGCGACAGGGCCAGGCCGAAGCCGGCCAGGGAGACCTCCGCGGACTCCGGAGCAGCGGCCGTTGCGGTGGGAGCATTGCCGAGCAGCGGCCCGGCCACCGCCAGCACCAGCAGTGCCAGGACCTTGAACCCTGCGGTAAGATTGTTGATCCACGCCCCGAGGCGCACTCCGCGGTGGTTGACGGCCGAGCAGGCCAGCACGATGGCGACGGCCGCGCCGCTGCGGCCCGCGTCGCCGAGATCGATGAAGCCCGCCAGTCCTTCGGCGAAGCCGGTCGCCAGCGTGGCCACCGTTCCGGCGTAGACGACGAAGAACGAGAGCCAGCCGACGACGAAGCCGGCGCGCGGATGCCAGGCCTCACGGAGGTACACGTAGTCGCCGCCGGCGTGGGGGTACATGGCGCCGAGTTCGGCGTTGGCCAGGGCGCCGGCCAGCGAGAGCATCCCGCCGATAGCCCAGGCCGCCAGGAAAAGCCCCGGGCTCGGCAGCGCGTCGGCGACCGCGCCGGGCGTGAGGAAGATTCCGACGCCGATCACCGACGAGACGACGAGCATCGTCGCGTCGAAAAGAGAGAGCTGGGGCTCGAGGCGATCGAGCGGGTGTCGGGACGACTCCGTCATGCCGCGCTACCGCAGCACCGATATCCCGCCGCGCTCAGCGACGGTAGCCGCCGGCCCGGGAACGGGCGCTCCGTCAGGCCGCCGCTTCGTCGAAAGAGGGCAGCGAACTGTAGCGCCCGAGGTGCCAGTCGGCGTCGCCGAAGAGGCTCTGCAGCACCCTCACGCGCTTGAAGTAGAGGCCCACGTCCTGCTCGTCGGTGATTGCGATGCCGCCGAAGAGCTGCACCGCGTTCTCCTGCACGAACCAGCCGCCCTGGTGCAGCTGCACCTTGGCCACCGAGATCGACGACTTGCGTTCGTCCTCGTCGGCCGAGTCGGCCTGGATGGCGGCCAGGATCATGGTTCCCTTGCAGAGCTCCACTTCGGCGAACATGTCGGCGGCGCGGTGCTGCAGGGCCTGGAAAGAGCCGATGGCTTTGCCGAACTGCTTGCGCTGCCTCAGGTAGTCCACGGTCAGCGTGAGCAAGGTCTGCAGGGACCCCTGGGCCTCCGCGCAGGCCGCGGCCGCGCCGCGGTCGATGGCCCACTGGATGCTGCCCAGCGCGTCGCCTTCTCCACCGAGGAGGCGGTCCGCCGCGACTTCGACGCCGTCGAGGGTGAGCAGGCCCGTCGAGTGCCCGTCCATGCCGTGGACGCGCACGCGCTTCAGGCCGGGGGCGTCGGCATCGACGAGGAAAAGGGAAAGCCCGCCCGCGTCGCGCGAGGACCCCGAGGTGCGGGCGACGACCACGATACGATCGGCAGCGTGGCCGTTGAGCACCCAGACCTTCTCGCCGCGCAGGGTCCAGCCGGAGCCGGACTTCGTGGCGGTGGTCTCGCAGTCGTTCGGCTCGTAGCGGCCCTGCCTCTCGGCGTAGGCGAAGGCCAGTGAGGTGCGGCCTTCGAGCATGGGGGCCAGGAAGGTCTCGATCTGCGAGGGCGTGCCGAGGCGCGAGATCAGGCCGCCCGCCAGCACCACCGAGGCGATGTAGGGCTCGGGCACCAGGCCGCGGCCGAGCTGCTCGAGGATGAGCGCGAGATCGACGAAGTTGCCGCCGTAGCCGCCGTGCTCTTCGGGGAAGGCCACGGCGAGCCAGCCGTTGTCGGCCATCGTCTTCCAGATTTTCGGTTCCCATCCGACCTCGGTCCCGCGCATCTGGCGGAAGCGGGTGACCGGCGAGTCCTTGTCGACGAAGCGCTTGACCGCATCGACCATCATGTTCTGTTCTTCGGTGAGCTCGAAATTCATGGGTTCGTCCTGTTCAACTCTCGAGTTCTTGATCGTTGCGGATCAGGGCCTGTATTCGCTGCGGACCGGCCTGGCGGGGCGCTTGGATGTTCGCCGCTCGCCAGCTCGCGGTTCACTGCGGCAGGCCGAGGATCATCTTGGAGATGATGTTCTTCTGGATCTCGTTGGAACCGCCGTAGATCGTCGCGGCGCGCAGGTAGTTGAAGTTCGAAGCCATCCAGAGCTGGTACTCCGGCATCGCCTCGGTCGGCGAGTCGAACCAGCCGAGCGCGTTGTGTCCCATCGCGTCCATGGCCAGTTCGGTGATCTCCTGCTGCAACTCGGTGCCGACCACCTTCAGGATGGAGCTCTCCGGACCGGGGGCATGCCCGAGCTGGGCCGCGGCCAGGGTGCGAAGGTTGGCCATGCCGACGGTGCGCTGGCGCACTTCGAGGCGGGCCAGGCGGCGACGGAACGCGTCGTCGTCCATCAGCGACTTGCCGGCCACCGGCGTGTCGCGGGCGATGCGGCGGATCATGTTGAGGAGGCGGCGCGATTCGGCCACGCCGCCGATGGAGGTGCGCTCGTGGCCTAGAAGGGCCTTGGCCATGGTCCAGCCCTGGTTCTCGGGACCGACGCGATTGGCCTGGGGCACGCGCGCGTTGTCGAACCACGTCTCCGAGAAGGCCGGCGTGCCGCCGATGGTGAGGAAGGGCTTCACCTCGATGCCGGGCGTGTTGCGGATGTCGGCCAGCAGGAAGGAGATGCCCTCCTGCTGCTTGCCCGACGCGTTGGTGCGCGCCAGCACGAAGATCCAGTCGGCGTGCTGGGCGTAGGTGGTCCAGGTTTTCTGGCCGTTCAGGATGTAGTCGTCGCCGTCCTTCTCCGCGCGAAGCTGGAGGCTGGCGAGGTCGGAGCCGGAGTTCGGCTCGCTGTAGCCCTGGCACCACACCTCTTCGCCGGCGAGGATCTTCGGCAGGAAGCGGTTCTTCTGCTCATCGGTGCCGAACTGAATGATGAGGGGACCGACCATCGTCAGCCCGAAGGGAGAGAGGCTGGGCGCGTTGGCCCTCGTCATCTCTTCGCTGAAGATGTGGCGCTGCGCCGTGTCCCAGCCGGTTCCGCCCACTTCCTTCGGCCAGTGCGGGGCCGCCCAGCCCTGGCGGTGGAGGATGCGGTGCCACTGCATGGTCTCCTCATGCTCGTAGTGGCCGCCGTTCTCGGCCTTGTGGCGCAGTTCGGGCGGCATGGCCTCGGTGATGAAGGCTCGGACCTCGTCGCGAAACGCGATCTGCTCGGGGGTGAAGGACATGTCCATGGGGAGGGCTCCTGGGAGTTGGCGGGCCGTGGCCGGCCGCGGCGGCGCAGATACGTAGCGGGCACGGACTTTCAAGTAAACATCGGTTACTTTGGTCTTGTCGCTGTCTCCGGCGCGGCGGGAGAACGCGCGCGGTGATCGCTGATCGCGGCGACGCGGTCAGTCCGCCGCGGCTCCGGCGAGAATGGCGGTGAGCATCGAGGTGACGGTGCGCAGAGCAGCGTCCGGCTCGAGGCCGTGGCGGGTGCGGATTTCGTTCCAGGATTCCCACGAGACGGCGACCGCCAGGGCGGCGACGATCCGGGGCCGCGATGCGTCCTCGCAGACCGCCAACTCTCCGGCGAAAGTGCACTCGAGTTCGGTCCTTGCCAGGCCCCGGATCCAGGCCAGGCGACGCGCGATCTCCGGAGAGAAGGGTTCGTGCAGCAGCGCCACCCGACGCACCGGGGTGACGCGCTCGTTCAGGGCGCACCAGCGCCCGGCGAGCAGGGACGTCCTTTCAGAAAGAGGGCCGTCCAGGGGGGCCGGGTCGGGAAGGTCGCGCCCCATCCTCTGGATCTGCAGAAGAGCCGCCTCGCTGTGGAGGGTTTCCATGTCCTGGAAGTGGCGGAACACGGCTCGTTCGGAAACACCGGCCTCGGCGGCGATGGCGCGGGCCGTCGGCCTCAGGGCGCCGGCGCTGAGGAGGTTCAGGTAGGCCTCGGCCACGGCGCGGCGGGTGGAGGCCGATCGAAGGGTGCGTCCGTCTTCCTTGACCGGCTTGGAGTTCTGGGCCGGCTGGTCTCCGGGGGAAGCATCGACGCGAGCGCCCGGCTTGGTCGCAGAGGCGGAGGTCATGGGGGGCTGAATATCAATTGTCAGGCCATCTGCCAACTGTTAGAAGGTCCGGGCTGCCGGCTTTCAGGCCGGGAACGGGAGGATTCACATGGTGGATTTTGGAAGGAAAGGGCGGACCCAGGCGGGCCGCGTCCGGGGTCCGATCGTTCTGGCCGGGCTCGTCGCTGCTGCCCTGGGGGATCTGGCGGCCGGGAGCCTCGTCGCGGCCCAACCCACCCAGGACTGGGTGCGCACCGAGGTGCGCGACGACTGCGGCAGCTTCAACCCGCTGCGCAATCCCTACTTCGGCGACACGCACGTGCACACCGCCTACTCGGCCGACGCCGTCCTGGCCCGCACGCGCAACGATCCCTACGACGCCTACAACTTCGCGACCGGCGGCAGCGTCGGACTTCCGCCCTACGACGCCTTCGACGTTCCCGCCCGCACGGCCACCATCGACCGGCCCCTCGACTTCGCGGCCGTCACCGACCACGCCGAGGGATTCGGCGAGGCTCGCATCTGCCTCAACATGGGCTACGCCGGCTACGGCGACCCGCTGTGCCAGAGCCTTCGCGACTCCTTCGGCAACGAGTACCACCCGACCAACGCTTTGCCCCAGGCCTTCGTCAACTTCTTCGCAGCCCTGACCTTCCCGAACCCGACCCGCTTTCCCGGAATCTGCGGGGACGGGCCGGCCTACGCTGACTGCATGGCCGAGGCCGGCCTCGTCTGGCAGGACACCCAGGACGCGGCCGATGCCTACTACGACCGCACGTCGGCCTGCACGTTCACGACGTTCAAGGCCTACGAATGGAGCGGCCAGACGAGCGGCAACAATCTCCACCGCAACGTCATCTTCCGCAACGACGACGTCCCGGCCATGCCGATCAGCTACTACGAAAAGTGGAAGCCGGAAGACATGCGCGCGGAATTGAAGGCCCAGTGCATCGACACGCCCGGCGACTGCGACGTGCTCGCCATCCCGCACAATTCGAACATGGCGAACGACAAGATGTTCGACAACCGCACCACCGACAACGGCCCCATCACGGCCGAGTGGGCCCAGCTGCGTGCGTCCATGGAACCGATCATGGAGCTCAGCCAGGTGAAGGGCGAGTCGGAGTGCCGCAACGGTGTGCTCGGCACTACCGACGAGCTCTGCAACTTCGAGAACAACACGACGGCGAACATCCTCTCCGGCAAGCTCGCCAACCACAGCGACTTCTCGCCCTTCGCCTACGCCCGCGGCGGCCTCAAGCGCGGTCTCGCCATCGAGAAGCAGTTCGGCGTGGGCATCAACCCCTTCGCCCTCGGCTTCATCGGGTCCACCGACACCCACAACGGCATTCCCGGCGCGGTGAGCGAGGTGGACTTCGGCTCCATCGGGCAGACCGGCGTGGCCGATTCGACGCCGGCCTTCATCCTCGCGGACGCGACCGAGCCCTCGAAGGTGGAGCTGAATCCGGGCGGCCTCGCGGTGATCTGGGCCGAGGAAAATTCGCGCGACGCGATCTTCGCCGCCATGCGCCGCCGCGAAACCTATTCCACGTCCGGCACGCGCCCCATCCTCCGCGTCTTCGGGGGACGTCCGCCCCTCGACCTGTGCACCAACATGGACCTCGATTTCGTCGAGGAGGGCTACGCCAAGGGCGTGCCGATGGGCGGCGATATCGGGCCCGAACTCGGCAAAAGGTCGCCGCGCTTCGCCATTTCGGCCCAGAAGGATCCGGGCGGCCTCAGCACGCCGCTGCAAAGGGCCCAGATCATCAAGGGCTGGATCGACAAGGACGGGCGCACCCACGAGCTGGTGTACGACGTGGCCGGCAACCCGGACAACGGAGCCACGGTCGACACCGACACCTGCACGCCGTCGGGCCCCGGCGACGACACGCTTTGCGCGGTGTGGACGGATCCCGACTTCGATCCCATGGAGAACGCCTTCTACTACGCCCGCGTGGTCGAGAACCCCGTGTGCCGCTGGCACAAGCGCCTCTGCAACGACCTGAAGACCTGCTCCATCCACCTGACCTCCTGTTCGCTGGACCCCACGCGCACCTGCACCACCAACGCCGAGTGCGAGGCGGAAGATGCCGGTTCCACCTGCACCGTGGACTACCCGGCCGTCTGCGTCACCGACGCCGACTGCGACGCCCTCGGCGCCGGTACCTGCGGCGCCACGCCGGCCGTCGATTGCGACGTTCCCGCCTCGGTTCCGCCGGCCGCGGCCGAGTGCTGCGACCAGGCGGGCAACCCGTGGACCATCCAGGAACGCGCGGTGGCCTCGCCCATCTGGTACCACGCCAACCGCGTGGGCCTCGAGAAGGGCAAGGTCGGCTTCAAGGACGCGCCCGGCGAAGACAGGCTGCAGCTGGGCATGATCATCTACGATGCGCCTTCCCAGCTGGACCCCGAGGCGAGCGACCTCGTGCTGACCCTTCGCGACGACGCCACCGTGTGGAGTGCGACGGTCCCCGCCGGGACGATGGAAGTGAAGAAGCCCGGACGCTCCTACACCTACAAGGACAAGCTCGGAACCATCTCGGGAATCACCGGCCTGTCGGTCAAGATCTCTGCGAAGGGCGTGGCCAAGATCAAGGTGAAGACCGGCAAGATCGACCTGTCCGCGCTGGCCCAGGCCAGCCAGACCCTGGCCCTGGACTTCGAGATCGGGACCTACAACTCGACGGCCGAGAGGGAGTGGACCTTCAAGGCCCCGAAGCTGTCCTTGGCCTTCTGAGCGACCCGGTGACGTTGCCATTGCGCCCGGACGAGGGGACCGTTTCGGCCTGATGTCGAGCTCGTCCGCTTCGCGTTTCGCTTCCCTCCTGCGCGCCCCGGCCCTGCACTTCGCGGTGGCCGGGGCGCTGCTGTTTTCGGTCGCCAACTTCCTCGGAGGGGACGCGGCCGGCGGCGGGGCGGACGCCGGGGAGCGCCTCATCGTGGTGAGCGCCGAGAGGATCCGCGGCCTGCAGCGCGACTACCGGCTGGCCAACCTTGGCCGTGCCGGCAAGGACGAAACGCGCGCCCTCGTCGACAAGATGATCGCCGACGAGATCCTTTTCCGCGAAGGCCTGGCCCGCGGTTTCGAGCAGGGCGACCGTGCGATCGCCTGGCGCCTCGTGCAGAAGATGCGCTACCTCGGCGAGGACAACGGCGAGGACGTGGCCAACCTCTACGAGCGGGCCCTCGGACTCGGCCTCCACCTTTCCGACCCGGTGGTGAGGCAGGTGATGGTCGAGAAGGTCCGTCTCGTGGTCGGCTGGGCCGTGCCGGCGGCGACGGACGAAGAACTTTCGGACTGGTACGCCCAGCACCAGCACGAGTTCGGACAGGCGGCCCGTGCCACCTTCCGCCACGTGTACTTCGAGCGCAGCCGGCGCGGCAACGACGCTGCCCGCCAGGCCGCCGAGGAAGCGCTGCTCAAGTCCGTCGGCCAGGGCGCCGAGGCCCAGGCCGCCCTCGGCGGCGAGCCCTTCCTGATGGGCAAGCGCCTCGTTTCCCAGGGCCCCGCCGACCTCGACAAGTTCTTCGGGCCGGTCTTCTCCAAGCAGGTGCTGACGCTGCCCGCGGGTTCCTGGCAGGGGCCGGTGGAGTCCGCCTACGGCTGGCACCTCGTCTTCGTCGAGCAGCGCTTCGATCCCAAGGTGCCGGAGCTGGCTGAGGTACGCGGGAGGGTGGAGAAGCAGTACGAAAGTTCGCGGCGCCAGGAGCGCGTGGCCACCTACATCGAGAGCGTGAAGTCGAACTACACGATCCGCGTCGATGAGGACGCCGTGCAGGGGGACGACCTTGGCTGACAGGGCGCACGCAATTCGATTGCCGGCCGTCCGAGACCGGCGGCGGTTGTTGGGCCGCGGCGGGTTGTTTGCTCCGGCCGTAGTCGTGCTGTGTTCCTTCCTCGGCGCCGCCTCGGCCTTCGCCCATGCCCTCGACCCCGTACTCTTCGAACTGAAGGAAAGGGCCGACGGCAACATCGACGTGACCTGGAAGGCTCCGAACGCCCGCATCCCCGGGGTTGACCTGCGTCCCCAGCTTCCCCCGGAGTGCAGCACCGTCGGGGAAGTGACGAAGGAAGACGAAGACGACGCGACCATCTCGCGCTGGGTGAGCGACTGCGGCGGCAGCCTGGTGGGCCGCAGCGTGGGCGTGATCGGCCTCGAGTCCACGGACGCGCTGCTGCGCGTGGTGCTGGCCTCCGGAGCGGTGGACCGCCGCGTGCTCGGCGCGTCCAACCCTTCGATGGTCGTCGAGGGCGAGCCGTCGCGGCTCGACGTGCTGCACGACTACGGCCGGCTCGGCGCCGAGCACATCGCCGGCGGCATCGACCACCTGCTCTTCGTGTTCGGGCTGCTGCTGTTCACCGGCGGCACGCGTTTGCTGCTGGCGACGGTCACCGCCTTCACCCTTGGGCACTCGGTGACCCTGGCCCTGGCTTCTCTCGACATCGTCAGCGTGCCCCAGGCGCCGGTCGAGGTGGTGATTGCGGTGACGATCTACGTGCTGGCGGTGGAACTCGCCCGCGACGTGCCCGCCGGGTCCACGCTGCTGCGCGGCCGGCCCTGGGCCATGGCCTTTTCCTTTGGTCTTCTCCACGGCCTCGGCTTCGCCGGGGCGCTTCGCGAAGCCGGGTTGCCGGCGAGCGACGTTCCGCTGGCCCTGCTCTCCTTCAACATCGGGATCGAGGTGGGGCAGGTGGTTTTCGTGGGCGTGGTGCTGGCCTTGCTGGCCCTTCTACGCCCGGCCCTCTCCGCTTTGCCGCGCTGGACTTCGCGTGTTCCCGTCTACGCGATGGGGACGGCGTCGGTCTACTGGATCCTGTCGCGCGCGGCGCTGATCGCCTGAGCGGCGGCGCCGCGGCGGAGCAGCTTTCCCGTCGGCCCGGTGGGCAGAGCCTCGACGAAGCGGATTTCGCGGGGAACCTTGTAAGCGGCCAGTCGTTCCCGGCACCAGGTGAGCAGGGAAATGGCCTCGGCCGTCCTGCCCGGCCTCGCGACGACGAGGGCCACGACGCGCTCGCCCCACTCCCGGTCTTCCTCGCCCAGCACAAGGCTCGCCTCGACGTCGTCGTGGGCGTCGAGCACGTGCTCCACTTCCAGGGGCGCCACGTTCTCTCCACCCGTCACGACGAGGTCGCCGCGCCGGCCCGCCACCGCCAGCGCGCCGCCTTCTTCCAGGCGACCCAGGTCGCCCGTGCGCAGCCAGCCGTCGTCGGTGAAGGCCAGGCCATCGGCTTCGGCGTTGCCGAGGTAGCCGCGCATCACCGTGGCGCCGCGAACCAGGATCTCGCCCCAGCCGTCGCCGTCGGTCCGGGCGATGGAAACCTCGGTGCCCGCCAGCGGAAGGCCGACGAGGCCGCGGGCGGCTTCCAGGCTGCCCGGAATCGTCGAACAGACCTGCGAGGAGGCTTCCGTCATGCCGTAGGTGGCCGAGACGGGAAGTCCTGCGTCCAGGGCCCGCCGGCCGAGGGAGGGAGAGAGCGACGCGCCGCCGACCAGCAGGCAGCGAAGGCGGGGCGACACGGAGGCCAGGCCACCGTCGAGCACGCGCGAGAGCATCGTTGGCACCATGGAGACCATCGTCGCCTCGCCGCTTTCGATCGCGGCCGCCGCGCGCGCCGCCTCGAAGCTTTCCTCCATCAGCACGATGCTCCCCTCCAGGGCCGAACGCGCGAGGATGGACAGGCCACCGACGTGGTAGAGGGGCAGCGCGGCAAGCCAGGTGTCCGTGCCGTCGTGGCCCAGACGCCGGCGGGAAGCGGCGGCCGACGCCGCGTGGTTGGCGTTGGTGAGCACCACGACCTTGGGCAGGCTCGTCGTCCCCGACGTCGCCACCAGGGTGAGCGCAGCTTCCGGATCCAGGCGCCCGGGCGCCGTGAAGGACTTGAGTGCGGTGGCGACGCCGAGGTCGTCGAAGGGATGACGACACGGCATGTCACGCGCCGACGGCATCGTGGCTTTCGCGCTTCCGTCGTCGAGGAGAAGCCGGGGCGCGGCGTGCTCGAAGAGACGCTGCAGCTCGGGCTCGGCCAGGCGCAGGTTCAGCGGCAGCATCGAGGCGCCGAGCACCTGCAGGGCGTGGAGCAGGGCCACGAAGCGGGGATGCGGCTTCATCCTCACCGCCACGACGTCGCCTCGCTGCACGCCGAGGCGAGCCAGACCGCCCGCCACGGAGGCTGCTTCGCCCGCCAGCCAGGACCACGCGAGGTCGCGGCCCTCGAAGCGCAGTGCGACGCCGTCGCCGCAGCGGTGGGCCGTTTGCGGGAGCCAGGGCAGGCCGGGGTTCACGCGCGACGCCTCAACCGGCCTTGCCGGCCAGCAGGGCTTCGATGTTGATGCCGAGGCCGGGACTGCGAACGGCGACCGTGCCGCCGGTGGCCTCGTCGCGGCTGACGTCCTCCTCCAGAAGCGCGAGTCCTCCGAGGCCGATCGCGCGAGGCGCGGCGCTAGCGAGCGCGGTGACCGCGGCGGCGACGTGCACGGTGGCGCTGCGGCCCACCGTGCTTTCGATGGAGTCGGTGAAGACCACCTGGATGCCGGCGCGTGCGGCCTGGGCGGCCATGGCCAGCGCTGCCAGTGGACCGCCGACGCGCTCGAGCTTGAGGACGAGCACGGAAAAACCGCCGCCCGAGATGGCGCGGCCCAGGTCAGCCTCGTCGCGCACCGATTCGTCGAGGGCGACCAGCCCGGCGGCGTCCATCGCGGCGACGGACGCGGCGTCGCGCAGGGGCTCCTCGACCAGCTGGGGCCGCGCCACGGCGAAAGCTTCCAGGGCGCGGGCCGCCTGGTCGACGCTCCACGCACCGTTGGCGTCGAGCCTCAGTTCGGCGGTCTGGCCGATGGCGCCGCGCACGGCCAGCACGCGGGCCACATCGAGGGCAAGGTCGGGCCTGCCCACCTTCACTTTGAAACAGGTGAGGCCGCGCACGACGAGGCGTGACGCCTCGCGGGCCATGTTGTCGGCGTCGCCCTCGCCGAGTAGGGCGCAAAGGGGAATGCTCGACGCGGGTTCGCGCTGGCCGGCGGCCAGCATTGCCGCCACGCCGACGCCGCGCCGTCTCGCTTCGATGTCGAGGAGCGCCGTCTGCAGGGCCGAACGAAGCGCCGCCGGCCTGGAGTCGTCCATGGTCCACAGCAGCAGGTCTTCGGCCGTGGGGCGGTCGCTGCGAATCCGGTCGCCGAGGGCGCGCAGCAGGGGAGCCATGGTGGCGGCACTGCCCGCCGCGGTGGCCAGCCAGTCCACGGTGCTCGCTTCGCCGAGGCCGGCGATGTCGTCGTCGGACGTGAGGTGCAGCAGGCGCACGGACCGCGTCGTGACCGGCCCCTTTGCGCCGACGATGGGACGGCGAAGAGCGATGGGCTTGCGCAGCACGCCGATGTCGACGATGCGACCGGTCGGGCGAACAGGCGAGCCGGCAGTCATCGTCATCGCGGAGGCTCCAGGCGCATCGGAAAGGGGGCGGTTCGAGGCGGGAACAGGTCCGAGGATGCCTCCGGCCGCGTCACGAAGAAAGAGCCGAGGCCGCTATTCCCGCCGACAGCAGCAGGCCGTGGAGGAGTTGGAGGCGGGCCGTGGCGGCGAGCGAGGCGTTGAGTTCGGCGCCGCGGGCCCGGCGGACTTCGGCGATGCAGCGCAGTGCCACGGGCAGGGCCAGCAGCACAAGCAGCACGGAGGCGCCGAGGCGCGCGGCCAGCAGCAGGGGCCACAGCATCGCCGCGCCCACGCAGGCCGCGTACTGCACTCGCGTCGCGCCGTCGCCGAGGCGCACGGCCAGGGTCCTCTTGCCGGCGGCGGCGTCGGTGGGGATGTCCCTCAGGTTGTTCACCACCAGGATCGCCACCGCGAGCAGGGCCACCGGCACCGATGTGAGCACGGCGTCGGCGAGCAGGGGCGCCAGTTCGTCCGGCGCGGCGGCCGCGCGCTGCAGCCACACCGTGCCCACCACCGGCACGACGCCGAAGAACACGAAGACGAAAGCGTCGCCGAGGCCGAGGGAAGCCAGGGGCCGGGGGCCCCCGGCGTAGGCCCAGGCGCAGACCATGGAGACCAGGCCGACGGCGAGGATGGGAAGGCCGCCGCGCAGCACCAGGGGAATGCCGAAGAGCACGGCCGCGCCCAGCACGACGCCAAAGGCGCGCTTCATGTCGGCGGGAGTGACGAGGCCGGCCTGCACGGCGCGCAGTGGCCCCAGCCGGTGCTCGGTGTCGATGCCGGCCTCGGCGTCGAAGCAGTCGTTGGCGAAGTTGACGCCGACCTGGATGCAAAGCGCCGACAGGATCGTGGCCGCCGCGATGCCCACGTCGGCGCCGCCGCGCGGCGGCGCCAGCGAGAGCCCGACGACGATGGGAACGAGGCTGGCCGTCAGCGTGCGCGGCCTGGCCGCCAGCCACCAGTGCTTCCAGCGCTTCCCGTGCCTCCCGTCCTTCCCGTCCTTCCCGTCCAGTTTGGCGCCGCCGGTCACGGCAGGCGGCGGAAGCGCGAGAAGTCGGGCTTGCGCTTCTCCACGTAGGCGTTGCGGCCTTCCTGGCCTTCCTCGCTCATGTAGAACATCAGCGTCGCGTTGCCGGCCAGTTCCTGGATGCCCATCTGGCCGTCGAGTTCGGCGTTGAAGGAAGCCTTGAGGCAGCGCAGCGCCAGCGGGCTCAGCTCCAGCATCTCGCGGCACCACTGGACGGTGGTGGCTTCCAGTTCCGCCAGCGGAACGACGACGTTGACGAGGCCCATGTCCATGGCCTCCTGGGCCCCGTACTGGCGGCACAGGAACCAGATCTCGCGGGCCTTCTTCTGGCCGACGACGCGCGCCAGGTAGGAAGCGCCCAGCCCGCCGTCGAAGCTGCCCACGCGCGGGCCGGTCTGGCCGAAGCGGGCGTTGTCGGCGGCGATGGTCAGGTCGCAGACCACGTGCAGCACGTGGCCGCCGCCGATGGCGTAGCCGGCCACCATCGCGACGACGGGCTTGGGGATGCTGCGGATGAGGCGCTGGAGGTCGAGGACGTTCAGGCGCGGCACGCCGTCCTTGCCCACGTAGCCCTGGTCGCCGCGCACGCGCTGGTCGCCGCCGCTGCAGAAGGCCTTGCCGCCCTCGCCGGTCAGGATCACCACGCCGATCTCCTCGTCCTCGCGGGCGCGGGCGAAGGCGTCGATCAGTTCCGCCGTGGTCTGGGGGCGGAAGGCGTTGTGGACCTCCGGCCGGTTGATGGCGATGCGGCCGATGCCCTCGGCCTTGCGGAAGGTGATGTCCTCGTACTCGTGGGCGGTCTGCCAGGCGATGGTCATGGTCGTCGTGTCTCCGTGGTCGGTTCAGTGAAGGAAGGGCCCGTCGCTCGCGGACGGGTCGGAATGGGCGGCGAGGAAGGCATCGACGATGGCGATGTACTCCTCGGGTTTCTCCAGGTGCACGTTGTGGCCGGCGCCGTCCACGTCGGCGAGGCGGGCGTTCGGCAGCTCCGCCTGCATCCGGCGCGCGATGGCGGTGAACTTCTCGTCGAGGGCGCCGACCACCAGCAGCACCGGCGCCGTGATCTTGTGGAAATGGTCCCCGAGCCAGGGCTGCACGCCCGTGCCGGCGTGGAGCAGGCTGCGGGCCAGCGCTTCGGCGTCGCCTTTCCGGCGCCGCGCGCGCTGGTCGGCCAGCACGGTGGACGCCAGCGCCTGCTGGCTCGCGAACAGGGGCAGCTTCTCCCAGGTGGCCACGAAGGCGTCGAGGCCGTCGCGGCAGAGAGTGGCCGCGCGCTCTTCGTCCTCCTGTCGGCGCTTGGCGCGCTCGTCCTCGCCCTGGAGACCGGCCGAGCCGCTCTCCAGCACCAGCGAGGCCACGCAGCCGGGGCGCGTGGCCGCGAAATGCAGGGCAGCGCGGGCGCCGAAGGAGTAGCCGATGAGGTGGCCCTTCGGCGCGTCGAGGGCTTCGAGCACGGCTTCGATGCGATGGCAGACCGAATCCATGCTGCAGTCGTTGTCCTCGCGGGCGTCCTCGGCGGGGCCGTGGCCGGGAAGGTCGAAGACGGCCAGGCGCCGGCCGCTCTGCAGGCGCGTCGCCACCTGGTGCCAGTCGTC
>JBHEPB010000034.1:0-11326 GCA_046260515.1 Binatia bacterium | reverse complement strand
CCGCCGTATTTCGCGGCGGGCAGCTCGAACCGCCCGCAGTATCTTGTTGCAGCGGGCTGCATGCCCGTCGCGTCGGGCAGCAACTTTGCAACGCCCGTGCCATGCACGGGAGAAAGCCGTCAAGCCGGGCGATGGCTGCGGAAAAGCTGGTGGAAACGCGGTTGCGGGGCGTGAAGGGACGGCGCCGTGGCGCCCGCCGGTGCACAACCCGCGAGCAAGCAGGACGAGGATGCCGAAAATGCGGGCAAGCGACTCGCGGTCGCAGGCAGCCCCGGGAGAGGCCGATGGGCGGTTTCCCACCTACAGAGGACAAGGCGCTCAGCGCACTGCTGCGGCCAGCTCCTTCGGCCAATGGCATGAACGTTGCTCGGTTCGTCCCCCGGTCATGTCGCCTGCAACGAAATCGCCCCGTGCTTCCGTCGCGCCGCCCTGCGCGGACCCCGCATGACCGACACCTCGCTGCGCATCCTCGTCGTCGATCCCAATGCCGTGCGAGCCTCCATCCTGGAGGACGGGCTGAGGGAGGCCGGCTACGACAACGTTTCGGTGATCCGCTGCATGGACAACCTGCTGCGGCGCATCGTGGAAGCCGACCCCGAGGTGATCTTCATCGACCTCGAGAACCCGAACCGCGACGTCCTGGAGCAGATGTTCCAGGTTTCGCGGGTGGTCCACCGTCCCATCGCCATGTTCGTGGACCAGTCGGACGCTGGCGCCATCGAAGCCGCCGTCGAAGCGGGAGTGGGAGCCTACGTGGTGGACGGCCTGCGCAAGGAGAGGATACGGCCCATCCTCGACACCGCGGTCAGCCGCTTCAACGCCTTCAGCCGCCTGCGCGACGAGCTGGACCGCACCCGCCAGGCCCTCGAAGAGCGCAAGGTGGTGGAGAGGGCCAAGGGCATCCTCATGAAGGCGAAAAACCTGGGCGAAGAGGACGCCTACGACCTGATGCGCAAGGCCGCCATGAACGAGAATCGGCGCATTTCCGAGGTTGCCCAGAGCGTGGTCACGGCATCGAGGCTGCTGCGATGACAGCGCCGCTTTCGGCGCGGAGTCCCGGCGCCCGGGAAGGAAAGGGAAGGAGATCGCGACCATGACCGACCTCGTGCTCGGCTTCATCCCCCTGCTCGACTGCGCAAGTCTGGCCGTGGCCCACGAACACGGCTTCGCCGAGGCCGAGGGCCTGCGCCTCACGCTGGTGCGCGAATCGTCGTGGGCCAATGTGCGCGACCGCCTGGTGGTCGGTCACTTCGACGCGGCCCACCTGCTGGGACCCATGACGGTTGCCTCCACCCTCGGCATCGGCCACGTCCAGGTGCCGCTCGTCGCTCCCTTCGCGTTCGGGCTCGGCGGCAACGCGATCACCGTTTCGACTTCCTTGCGCAGCGAGATGCGCGAGCACCAAGCCGCCCTGTCGGGTGGAGTGGACGCCGATTCTCCTGGCGGCGAGGCCCGCATGGCCGGCGAAGCCCTGAGGCGGGTGGTGCACTTCCGGGCGCGCAACGATCTTCCGCCGCTCACCTTCGGCATGGTCTACCCCTTCTCCTGCCACAACTACGAACTTCGCTACTGGCTGGCGGCCTCGGGCATCCATCCCGACCACGACGTGCGCCTGGTGGTGATCCCGCCGCCTTTGCTGGTGGACTCGATGCGGGCCGGCCACCTGGACGGCTTCTGCGTCGGCGAGCCGTGGAACAGCGTGGCCGTGGAGGCCGGCGTGGGCAGCATCGCGCTGGCGACCACGGCCATCTGGAAGCTGAGTCCCGAGAAGGTCCTGGGTTGCCGCGCAGACTGGGCTTCGCGCCGCCCGGGCGAACTGGCCGCGCTGCTGCGCTGCCTCTACCGCGCGTCGGCCTGGTGCGCCGATGCGCGCAACCACGACGACCTTGCCCGCCTGCTGGCCGATCCGCGCTACGTCGGCGCACCGACAGCCCTGCTCCGGCAGGCCCTGGCGGGCGAACCGGTGTTGACCAAAGGCGAGGCGCCGGTGCGGATCGAGGATTTCCACGTTCCGCTGGCCCACGCCGCCACTTTTCCCTGGGTGAGCCACGCCCTGTGGTTCTACTCGCAGATGGTTCGCTGGGGACAGACGCGCTGGTCGGCGCAGCAGCTGGAGCTGGTGCGCGCGACCTACCGGCCCGACCTCTATCGTACAGCCCTTGCACCGCTGGATCTCGACATCCCGGACGTGGACACCAGGGTGGAAGGAAGGGCCGGCGGCTCCGTCGCGCTTCCTTCGTCGAAGGGGCGCATGAGCTTCGACAACGACGGATTCTTCGACGGCAAACTCTACGACCCCCTCGAGTTGCGCGCCTACGCCACCGGCTTCGAGATAGCCTCGCCCTGCTGACGCGGGCACGTTCGCACTTCCTC
Source organism: Binatia bacterium (assembly GCA_046260515.1). Taxonomy (GTDB): domain Bacteria; phylum Desulfobacterota; class Binatia; order UBA1149; family CAITLU01; genus DATNBU01. Next base: position 8,953 of record JBHEPB010000034.1, on the reverse strand, counting down.
TCCTGCACGGAATCCGTGCATCGCTTTCCGTCCACTGCTCGCTCGATGTGCAGGCCGCGCAGGCCCCAGGACACCACACCATGCCGCGCCGCGCCGTAAGTGCTCGCCGCCACTGACGAGACACCGCAAGCGGGAGCATGGCACAGCGGTTGCAGAAGGAAGGCCACGCGAGCGGTCGATGATCGTTCGCAAAGCGGTCCCACGGTGGGGCCGCACGGCAGCGACGCCGACCATTGCGAACCTCGTCCGCCCGGACGAGCGAAGCAGTAAGGTCGGCGTTTTTTTTGGTCCGCTCCCGCTCCGGCGGCAGAGGACGGAGCGATCGAGGAGGTCCTTCACGTGGAAATGTCCGCAACCTGTGCGACGAAGCCGAAGTCCCGAAACCTCCCGCGAATCCTCGTTGCGGCGGCGCTGCTGGCGGTGACAGCGACGCTTGCGCCGCCTTCGCTGGCCGCCGACCTCGAGAAGGAAGAGTTGAAGCTCGGCTTCATCAAGCTCACCGACATGGCGCCCTTGGCTGTCGCCTACGAGAAAGGCTTCTTCGAGGACGAAGGCCTCTATGTGACCCTGGAACCCCAGGCCAACTGGAAGGTTCTCCTCGACCGCGTGATCACCGGCGAACTGGACGGGGCCCACATGCTGGCCGGGCAGCCCCTGGGCGCCACCATCGGCTTCGGCACCAAGGCCGACGTGATCACGGCCTTCAGCATGGACCTCAACGGCAACGCGATCACCGTCTCCAAGGACGTGTGGTCGAAGATGAAGGCCAACGTTGCCAGCGGCGAAGACGGGAAACCGGTGCACCCGATCCGCGCCGACGCGCTCAGGCCCGTGGTCGCCGAAATGAAAGCGGCCGGCAAGCCCTTCCAGATGGGCATGGTCTTCCCGGTGTCCACCCACAACTACGAGCTGCGTTACTGGCTGGCCGCCGGCGGCCTCCACCCCGGCTTCTACTCGCCCACCGACACCTCGGGACAGATCGACGCCGACGTGCGCCTGTCGGTGACGCCGCCGCCCCAGATGCCGGCCACCCTGGAGGCCGGCACCATCCAGGGTTACTGCGTCGGCGAGCCGTGGAACCAGCAGGCGGTGGCCAAGGGCGTCGGCACCCCGGTGATCACCGACTACGAAATCTGGAAGAACAATCCGGAAAAGGTCTTCGGCGTGACCCGCGCCTGGGCCGAGAAGAACCCGCACACCCATCTGGCCGTGCTGAAGGCCCTGATCCGCGCCGGCATGTGGCTGGACGCCGGCGGCGGCGCCAACCGCGCCGAGGCGGCGCGCATCCTGTCGCGCCCCGAGTACGTGGGCGCCGACAACGCGGTGATCTCCAACGCGCTCACCGGAGTCTTCGAATACGAGTGGGGCGACAAGCGCAGTATCCCCGACTTCAACGTCTTCTTCCGCCACCATGCCACCTATCCCTGGTACAGCGACGCCGTCTGGTACCTCACGCAGATGCGGCGTTGGGGCCAGATCCCCGAGGCCAAGAGCGACGAGTGGTACGCGGAGACCGCGAAGAAGGTCTATCGCCCGGAGCTGTACCGCGAAGCCGCTGCGGCCCTGGTCGCCGACGAAAAGGCCGCGGCCGGCGACTTCCCAGCCGAAACCGACGGCTACAAGCCGCCGACCGCCGAGTTCATCGACGGCACCGAGTACGACGGTCGCAAGCCCAACGCCTACCTGGCGGCCTTCGCCATCGGCCTCAAAGGCGACGACAAGGTCGGCGGCGCCACGGCGGCCAACTGACGGCGAGAGCCGGGGAGACGACAGCCGTGAGTGGACAGGTGGAGATGAAAGTCATGACGACAATGAACGCTGCGGGTACTGCGCAAGCCGCGGCCTCCGCGCCCGCCGCCACTTCCCCGGAAGGAAGTGGCAACTCCCGCCGCCGCGCGGCGGCCGTCGATGGTGCCCTGCGCGTGGCGGCGATGCTGGGCCTCGGCTTCCTGGTGCCGATCGCCCGCCTGCTGCGCGGCGAGGATCCCCGCGAACAGGGCCTCGAGCTGTGGCGCAACCTCGGCATCCCGCTGCTGGCGATCGGCATCTTCCTGCTGATGTGGAGCCGCCTGTCGGCCGGCGTGGAAACCAGCCTCGGCCGAATCCCCGGCCCGGTGGCCGTGGCCGAGCAGGCCGGCCTCTTGTGGGAAGCCCACAAGGCCGGACGCGCGGATGCTGCGGCCTTCTACGAGCGCCAGGAAGTGCGCAACGCCGAGAAACTGGCGGCCGATCCGTCGGCCACGGTCACCATCCGCGGCTACACGGGCAACCCAACCTTCGTGGACCAGATCGTCACCAGCCTGAAGACGGTCTTCGTCGGCTTTCTCCTGGCCACGCTGATCGCCGTGCCCCTCGGCGTGGTCTGCGGGCTCAGCCCAACGATGAACGCCGCCTTCAGCCCTCTCATCCAGCTCTTCAAGCCGATCTCGCCTCTGGCCTGGCTGCCCATCGTGACGATGGTGGTAAGCGCCGTGTACGTGAGCGAGGACCCGGTCTTCGAGAAGTCCTTCGTCAACTCGGCCATCACGGTGACGCTGTGTTCGCTGTGGCCGACGGTGATCAACACGGCCCTCGGCGTCTCGTCCATCGACCGCGACCTGGTCAACGTCGCCCGTTCCCTGCAGCTCGACTGGAGGACGCGCCTCTTCAAGCTGGTGCTGCCGTCTTCCTTGCCGCTGATCTTCACGGGGCTGCGCCTTTCCCTCGGCGTGGGCTGGATGGTGCTGATCGCGGCCGAGATGCTGGCCCAGAACCCCGGCCTCGGAAAATTCGTCTGGGACCAGTTCCAGAACGGCAGCTCGGATTCCCTGGCCCTCATCATGGTGGCGGTGCTGACGATCGGCGTCATCGGCTTCCTGCTCGACCGCGTGATGATGACGGCCCAGGCCTTCTTCAGCTTCGACAGCGGGCGCTGAGGAGACGCGACGATGGCATTTCTCGAGATCGACGGCATCGGCAAGAGCTTCGGGCGCGGCCGCGCCGCCATGCAGATCCTGCGCGACGTGAGCCTCGCCATCGACGAGGGCGAATTCGTCGCCATCGTCGGCTTTTCGGGCAGCGGCAAGACCACCCTCATCTCGATGCTGGCCGGACTCCAGGCCCCGGACAGCGGCGAAGTGCGCCTGCGAGGCAAGCGTGTTGTCGGCCCCGGCCCCGACAGCGGCATCGTTTTCCAGAGCTACTCGCTGTTCCCCTGGCTCACCGTGGCGGGCAACGTGGCCCTGGCTGTGGATGCGCGGCTACCGGGCCTGTCGCGCGAGGAGAGGGCGATGGAGGTGAGGCGCTACGTCGCCATGGTGGGCCTCGCCCACGCTGCCGAGCGCCGTCCTTCCGAACTGTCGGGTGGTATGCGGCAAAGAGTGGCCCTGGCCCGCGCCCTTGCCACCAGGCCCGAGATCCTGCTGCTGGACGAGCCCCTGTCGGCCCTCGACGCTCTCACGCGCGCCAACATGCAGGATGAGCTGGAGCAGATTCGCCGCCGCGAGAAGCGCACCATCGTGCTGGTCACCAACGACGTGGACGAGGCCCTGCTGCTGGCCGACCGCATCGTGCCGCTGACCCCCGGCCCCGGGGCCACGCTCGGCCCCGAGTTCGTGGTGGACATTCCGCGCCCCCGCGATCGCCGCGCCGTCAACCACGATCCTGCCTATCGCCGCCTGCGTGCGCAGATCACCCAGTACCTTCTCGACATCGCTGCAGCGCGACCCGTTCCCTCGGAGGACGAGCTGAAGGCGCCGACCGCCGTGCCGGATACTTCCAGGCGTTCCGCGCTCGGCCCACGGCGCGACGTCGTGACCGTGCCCGCGCCGGCGGAGGACCATGAGCCCACGGCTGTCTTCGAAGCCACACACACGGTCCACACCTCGAACCTCGCCAAGTTCGTCGAGTTCTTCCACGTGACCAAGGTCTATCCCACGCCCAAGGGACCGCTCACGGTCGTGGACAGGGTGGACCTCGACATCGCCAGGGGCGAGTTCATCTCCCTCATCGGTCACTCGGGCTGCGGAAAGTCCACGCTGCTTTCGATGGCGGCCGGCCTTACCGACGTGAGCGACGGCGGCATCGTGCTGGACGGTCGCGAGGTGGTGGCGGCCGGACCGGATCGCGGCGTGGTCTTCCAGGCCCCGAACCTGCTGCCCTGGCTGACCGCGCGCGAGAACGTCGCCGTTGGCGTCGACCGCGTCTATCCCCACGAGAGCGCGGCCGAGCGCCGCGACATCACCGAGTACTACCTCTCCCGCGTCGGCCTCGGCGACGCCATGGACCGGCGCCCCGCCGAGCTGTCCAACGGCATGAAACAGAGGGTGGGGCTGGCCAGGGCCTTCGCGCTCTCGCCCAAGCTTCTGCTGCTCGACGAACCCTTCGGCATGCTCGACGCCCTCACGCGCTGGGAGCTGCAGGAACTGCTGATGGAGATCTGGACGCGCACCAAGGTGACGGCCATTTGCGTCACCCACGACATCGACGAAGCCATCCTGCTGGCCGACCGCGTGGTGATGATGACCAACGGCCCCGAGGCCCGCATCGGCAAGGTGATGCACGTGGACCTGCCGCGACCACGCACGCGAAAGATGCTGCTCGACCACGCCCGCTACTACGACTATCGCGAAGAACTTCTCGCCTTCCTCGAGAACTGTGAACACCAGAAGGCCGTAGAGGCCGCCTGATACGCGGCTCGGCACGCGGCCGGAGAAAGGACGAAGGCGCAGGAGAACGGGCAGGACGGATCGCAAGCCGCATTCGGCGGCTCCTCGACGACAGCACGCAACCAGGACAGCCGGAAGACGGAGGACACCCCATGGCCATTTTCTCGAAGACACGACACTCGGCGGGCACAGCCGCCTTGGCCCTTCTTCTGGCCGCAGCGACGGCCGAGGCCGCAGAGGCTCCCGCTGCGCCCGCCGAAGAGCCTGCCGTTATCGGCATGGAAGCCCCGGTTATCGGGATGGAGGCTCCGCCTGCGCCCGACAAGCTGAAGATCGGCGCGGCGCTGCGCACGCGCTCGGAGACCTGGGACTTCTTCGAGCCTTCGGGCGCCGCCGGCGCCAACAATTCCTACACGTTCTTCGGCAGCGACCTGCGCGTCCATGCCGCCTGGACCGACGACCTCTTCGACGTGTTCGTGGAAGGGCAGGGCGTGCTGATCGGGGAGCTGCCCGGCAAGGCGGTGGGCACGGCGGCCGAAGGCCCCCTGGGCCTCGGCGGCGTCTATCGCGCCAACAATGCCAACGACGACTACATCGAGTCCGCCTGGCTGCGCCAGGCCAGCATCAAGTTGAAGAAGCTCGGCGTGCGCGGGCTCTCGCTGAAGGGCGGACGACAGAGTTTCGCGGAGGGCAAGGAGGCGGTGCCCGCCGATCCGACCCTGGCCTGGCTGCAGACCACGCGCATCGCCGAGCGCCTGATCGGCCCCTTCGACTTCAGCTACGCCGGCCGTTCCTTCGATTCGGCCCTGGCCATGTACACGCGGCGGGCGCTCACGGTGACCGGCTTCTACGGCAAGCCCACCCAGGGCGGCTTCAACCTGGACGGCATGGACGAGATCAACGAGATCGACCTCGCCTACGCCTCCATCAACCTGAACCATCCGGAGTTCTCCGGAAACACGGCGGCCCGCCTCTTCTACATCTACTACGGCGACGACCGTTCGACGGTGAAGGTGGACAACCGGCCTCTGCCGGACCGCCAGGCCGACGGCGGCGACATCTCGATCCACACGATCGGCGGCGACGTGCTGCAGCTCGTGCCCACCGGCGTCGGCCCCATCGACCTGCTCGGTTGGTTCGCCTACCAGGCCGGCGACTGGGGACAACTGGACCAGGACTCCTGGGCCCTCGCCCTCGAAGCGGGCATCCAGCCTTCGGCGCTGCCGTGGAAGCCGTGGCTGAGGGCCGGCTTCAACATGGGCTCCGGCGACGACGACGCGACCGACGGCGAACACGGATCCTTCTTCCAGATCCTGCCGACGCCGCGCCTCTACTCCCTGTCCACCTTCTACAACCTGATGAACAACCAGGACATCTTCGCCCAGGTGATCCTGAAGCCGATGGCCGGCCTGGTGTGGCGCACCGACTTCCACGTGCTGCGCCTCTCCGAGGACGACGACCTCTGGTACTTCGGCGGCGGCGCCACGCGCGAGAAGAGGAACGCGGGTTTCGGATTCGGCGGCCGGCCCTCAGGCGGCGGCAACTCGCTGATGGAAGTCCTCGAGACCCAGGTGAGTTACAAGTGGAACGACTACGTCAGCACCACGCTCTACTACGGGCACGGCTTCGGCGAGGACGTGGTGGACGCGAACTTCAGCGGATCGAACGCGAACTACGGGTTTCTCGAGGTGACGCTGACGTTGCCGCCGAAATAGGAGGCGGGCGGAGGGGGGCGGGAAGAAGGGATCCGGATGGAGTTCCTGAGGTCCGGGAGGGCAACACCCTTGGGGCTATTGAGACGTCGAACCGCGGTTCAAGCGTACGGAGATGGCGGATAGGCCTCCAGCCTTGTCGTTGAGCCTATGGCTCGGAGGGCTTGAGACGAAGCTGCGGGAGGTGGCCATTCGCGCAGTCTTGGTCGATCCCGAGATGGCGCACCATCTGCTTGATCTTTCCGATCTGAACGTCGGGATTCACACGACTGCCGTGCGGGCCAAGCGGCAACGTCGGAAAAGTTCTACCGTTCCACATCACCACCCAGTTGTGAGTTCTCTCCTTGCGCGTGAAACCCTTCGCGCAAGCCTCCAGCATCGCCCAGATCTCTCTGAGCGGGATCGTGCCGGTAGAGCTCATCCCTACCAGGCTTCCTAAGCAGCCCTTGGAAGGAAGTACGTATCCTCGTGTTGCGGGTTCGCTTGAGCCGTCGGCGGCGCGCTGACGATTAGCGTGACCTGCGGTGGGAACAGATCGGCGGGGACTCTTTCGAGCACGTCGAGATCGATCTCTCCCGCGAGAACTCGTTCGCGCGCTTCCTGCCATGCGTCGTTCAGATCATCGCAGGACTCGTAGAAAAAGCCGCGAACCTGCTCTTCGAAGGCTACCGCGCCCGACGTTTCGGCGGCGAGATCGAATAGCACGGTGAGATACGCCTTCTTGAAAGCGCTGAGCGCTTCGGAACGTTCCCTACCACCACCGGCGACCGCGCCGGGCGTGACGCCGTAGACGAAGAAATCGCCGTCCTCCTCTTGAACCAGGAGGGCCCTTCCGAACGCGAGCACCCGCGCGACGAAGCCATCGCCGGCGACGACATCCTCGAACTTGAAGACCAATGGGAAGGACTGGCTCATCTCGAAACTCCCGCCTGCCGCACCGCGGTAATCCACCAAGGCCTCAGCGACGTCGCCCCTGAGGACGTCAGTCAAGCTGATCCCACACTGCAAGTTGTCGGAACTACCCTCGGCCTGTCAAGGAGTGCGTTTATAGGGCGAACCCCAGAATGACTCCAATGTCGTATCCTTGGCGATTTGGACGGCGGCCATCAACGATTCAGGCCCGATTTCGGACCGCCCTGAAGGGCCAGTACGGTTGTTTCGTGCCGCCCATTCGAGATGGGCAACGCCTCGTTGAAACTGCGCTTTCTCAAGTTTTCCGGGCCTGGCATGCTGCATGGCGAGCTGGTGGGGACCTCGTTTCGGCAGGAGCATGCTGGACACTGTTCCCATCCTGTTGCTCCTTGGCGTTCTTGGCGTTTCTCGTTGAGCAGTCCGACGCAGTTCTTGACTCGCGTTTCAGGGTGGAACGAAAGCTCCGGAGAGCATTGATGCAATTCTGAGAAGGTGGGGCTGTGGGCGCATCATCTGAGATCGAACGGCGAGGCTCCTCTGCGATGAGAAAGCCAACTTCCAGGCTGTCGTCGGTGTCCGTTGGATAGGGGGCTCGTCCTCTTAGAGCAAGTTGCTGGACTGGCGGCACTTTCGAATCTGCCCGCCGGCCGCGGCACGTTGCCTGTGAATGAACGCGAGGGGTCGACCCCAGAGCGTTGAACGCGTTCTGGTTCGCAATCAGCAGGTCGCCGGCTCGAGTCTGGCCGTAAGCGCCACGAAACTAGCTACCTATGTCGTGGTTCAGTTCCGACATGCTCGGATAAGGCATCAGCGCGGCATCGATGGGGCTTGTCTTGAGGTTGGGGCCGATGTCCTGAGAGCCTTTCCACCGCCGGACCCGCCAGTCGCATGGCGGCCGCCCAGGTCTCAGGGCTGCCTGTCTGGGCTCCATTCAGAAAGGGAGTTGCGGCCAAGGGGGGCCGACCCCCCCCCAGCTTTCTGCGCGGGAGCTAACGTCGTCCGGATCCGTGCCTCGTCAACTCGCGGTGCACCGTCGACCGGAGCCCGCTGGCCATGCCGCTGCGAACCACGTTGCTCCAGTGATTGACCAACAGTAGGCGCGCCAATTGGAACGCCTCGGCAGATTCTCCTCAGACGCCGCGCTGGTCCGGTAAAGCATCGGCAGATGGCTTTGCGCACGATGAATTCCGAGGCCAGCCTCTAGGCGCAAACTCGGCCACCGGCCACAGGGCGTGAATTTGCGTTAGGTCCCGCCGTTGGGCAAGCGATAGATATGACCCCCCCTAGTGCACTCAGGCTTCTCGCTACAACGAACAACGAACGTGGCGATCTCTTTACCCGCCTTTCGAAGGACCTCTTCTTTGCGCTCGGATACGACAGTCTTCGCCTTGATGTTCATAGATCCGGACGGGAATTGGACGTTCAAGGCAAGCATCGAATGGAGTCGCGGAACGTAGTCGGCGAATGCAAGGCGCATGCTACAAAGATTGGAGGAGACGCCCTAAACAAATTCTTAGGGGTTTTGACGCGGGAACGAGCACGGCTAAAGCCAACTCCGGTTGCCGGCTATTTCGTTTCGCTTAGCGGCTTTACCGAAACCGGTATTGAACAAGAGCTTGAGAGTGGCGCGGAAGGTTTGATCCTCTTGGACGCCAAGCGGGTTGTCTACGAACTCGAGAAGAG
>JBHEPB010000033.1:0-7797 GCA_046260515.1 Binatia bacterium | reverse complement strand
GCCGATGACGGAGTGGAAGGTGGCGGAGATGGCGGCGGGCAGGGCGGTGAGGGGGTCGGGGAAGTGGGCGCGGGCCAGTACGGCGCCAAGCCCCGAGTTCTGCATGCCGACTTCCACGGACACCGTGCGCGCAATGGCCTCTTCGTAGCCGAGCAGCTTCGACAGCACGTAGCCCAGCGCAAAGCCGCCGGCGTGGAGCGTGAACACCGCGCCCGACAGGCGTAGCCCCGATTCGAGCAGCGCGTCCGAACTCTGGGCGACGATGCTCGCGCAGATCATCGTGATCGCCGCCACCGAAACCAGCGGGGCCACCGGCAGCACGCGGGCCACGGCGCGCGGCGCCGCATGGTTCAGCGCCAGCCCGCCCGCCACCGGCAGCAACACCACCTTCAAGGTGCTGGTGAACAGACCCCACGCATCCACTTCGATCAGGGCGCCCGCCAGCCACTGGGTAAGCAGCGGCGTCATCGCGATGGCCGCGAACGTGGAGACGGTGGTGAGCACCACCGACAGCGCGACGTTGGCGCGGGCCAGGTAGCAGACGACGTTGGAAGCCGTGCCGCCGGGGCAGCAGGACACCAGGATCACGCCGACGGCCAGCGGCGTTGGCAGCGCGAACAGCGTGGCCGAAGCCCAGCCGAGGATGGGCATGATGAGATACTGCGCGGCCACGCCCGCCATCACCGCGCCCGGCACGTCGGCAACCGCGCGGAAATCGTCCAGGGACAACGTCAGCCCCATCCCGAGCATGATCACCGCCAGGCCCCAGACGATCCAGTTGCCGGAGAACCAGGCGAACAGGGGAGGGTGCACGAGCGCTGCCGCGCCGGCCAGGATCACCCACAGCGGGAAAAGGTTGGTGGCGAGTTCGGCGAAGCGCTTCACTTGGATTTCAAGCGGCCGGCTTCGCGGTGGTGCGGGGTACCGAAAACCTGCATCTGCAGTTTCTCGATCCGTCCCATGGTGCGAGGCCGCGAAAGCGGCAGCAGTTCGCCTCCCGGGTAGCGGTCGGGCAGCACGCCGTCCTCCTCGAGCCAGGCCAGGCAGCCCGTGCTTCCGAGCACGTCGCGCACGTGCTCGGCCGACAAGCCCGGAAGAGCCGCCAGCGCCTCCTGCAGCACGCGGCGCCGCCAAGCGAGGAAGGGCACCGCCGCCAGGCCCGGGTAGTCCTTTCCTTCCAGCGTCGCGTCGAAATGCACTCGCTCGTCGGCCACCGCACGCGCGTTGGCGTGAAGGACGGGAAGGAAGCGCCGCGCCGCGCGTGCGAGCAGGGGCTCGAGCCCCGGCGGCAGGCCGCCTTCGCCCGACGCCCAGGCGCCGCCCGCGAGGCGGGACGCCCGCGCATTCCACATCCGCGCCACCCACTCGTACACCGCCGGCGCCGTGTTGCGCATGATGCGGGCCGGCGTCGGGTCGATGCCGAAATGGCGAAACATCGAGGCGAAGTAGCCGAAGTCGGCCAGGCTCGGCCTCTCGCCGAACAGGAAGCTGCGCGTGCGGAAGACGGCCTCCAGGTCGCGAAGCTCGTCGTTGTAGTGGCGCTCGACGTCGGCGCGGTTCTCCGCCGTGATGCCCTCTCGCTTCATGTACTCCACCTGCTGCCGCTTGCGCGCGCGGCGGCGCAGCAGGGCGGCCGGCACCAGCGGCACCGACAGGAAGTCCTCGGTGAAGCGGCGGGCATTGAGCAGCGCGTCCTTGTCGAAGGCCCAGCGGTAGTAGAGGGCGGGGCGCCACAGGCCCTCGTCGGCATAGTCCTCGAGCAGGCGGCAGAAGAAGGAAGCTGCGGGGTCCTCGGGCAGCACCGCCGCGTGGGGATAGCGGGCCTCGAACCACTCGATCATCGCCGTGCTGTCGCGCAGGAAGACGCCGTCGGCGCGCTCGACCACCGGTACTTCCACCAGCCCCGTGTGCGGCGCGATGCGCTCGGCCAGCTCGCGGATGCTGATCTCGTGGGTGCGATGGGGGATTTCCTTGTAGGCCAGGTAGGCCTGCATCTTGCCGCTGAAGTAGGACAGGTCGTAGACGTGCAGCTTGTAGGGCTCGAAGGCGGTGAGGTCTTCCATGGCGACTTCAGCCCGCCGCGATGCCGGAGAACAGCGCCTCGCAGCCGCTGCCGGCCAGCAGCGCGTCGGCATCCCTGCGGTCCGCGGGCGACAACGCCGCGTACTCCTGGCGCAGCCGGGCGGCGCACTTGGCCTGGTAGGGGAAGGGCTTCTGGGTCCAGGCGCGGCCGTCGAGAATGCATTCGACAGTATCCCTGCCCGCGCGGATCGCTTCTTCGTTGGCCAGCAGGAACGGAACGTAAAGGCGGCCCACTTCCGCGAGCAGGGCGACGAGCGTGGCGGGCACGGCGCCCCGCGCCATCCAGTCGCCGGGCGCGGGCTCCAGGCCCGAGAGATCCTCGACCACGTTCACCCAGGCTGCGACGCGCGGAGCCAGTTCAAAGGCGAGGGCCGTCGGCGTGGGATCGAACCCCGCCAACTGCGTGAGCTGGCCGTACACCGCGAAGTCCGAAGCCGCAGGCCGGACGCCGAGAAGGAAGCGCGAAGCCGCCAGGTGATCGCTGAGAAGGGCCAGCGCGCGTTTGTAGCTGTCCTCGATGACGGGCGCCGTGGTGGCGTTGGAGCCGACGACACCGAGGCGGCCGATCTGTCTTTGCGCGAACATCCCGCCGCCGAAGTCCACTTCCTCGTCGGGCCGCTCGGGGCGCGACCAGCGCGGCAGGATCTGCGTGGCGCGGCGGATGTCGTCGGCGAAGGCCCAGCGGTAGTGGAACATCGCCTTGGTCAGCCACTCGTCGGCCCAGTCCTCGAGGATGGCGTCGAGCAAGGCGACGACGGGGTCCGGCGGCCTCAGCGTCCTGTCGGGAAAGCGGCGGTCGAGGTCGCGCAGGATGGGTGTCGAGTCGGTGACCGCCACGGGGTTCCCGCTTTCATCCTCGCCGATCAGCTGGGGAAGAAGGAAGACGCGGGGGCGGGGCAGGCCCGTGTCCTCGGGCGAGTCCCTCACGATCCAGGCGTAGGGAAGGCGGCGATAGCGCAGGGCCGCCAGCAGTTTGCGGCTGTAGGGCGAGCCGTGGATGCCGACTACACGAAGGCGGGCGTTCGTCATGGGCGCTTTCGATCCGTATCGGAGGGCGACGTCAACAGCCGGGGCCCGGTCAATCCGCGTCGCCGCGCACGGTGCGCCTCAGCGATTTCACCGCCCCGCGCGTCTTCTTGCCCACGATGCGCCGTTCGCGGGCCGCGCGGCCCGGCCGCGTCGGGCGCCGCTGCACGGGCGCCACCGCCACCTCGGCGAGCATGGCGGCCAGGCGGCCCAGGCAGTCTTCGAGGTTGCGCGGCTGGTCGCGATAGCGGTCGCTGGTCAGCAGGATGTCGCCGCCCGTGGTGATGCGCGAGGAGAATCTCTCCAGGAAGCGGGCCTTCACGTCCTCGCGCAGCGCGGCGGCGTCGCGCACGTTCCAGCGCACCACGGCCTTGCTGCTCGTTTTGTTGACGTTCTGACCGCCGGGTCCGCTGCTGCGAACGTAGGTGATCTCGAGTTCGCTCTCCGGCACGTGAATGCCCGGCGCCACGCGGATCACGGCAGTCGCGCCTCGCGCAGGCGCCGGCAGGCCTCGTCCAGGTCCGCGTCGGTCTTGCCGAAGCAGAAGCGCAGCAGCTCGTGGCCGCGGCCGTCGGTGTGAAAGGCGTTGCCCGGCACCGTGGCCATGCCGGTCCTGGCGAGCAGGTGCATGGCCCTGTCCATGCCGCTGCTGCCGGGAAGGCGCGAGGCGTCGGCGAGCACGTAGTAGGCGCCTTCGGGAACGTGGGGAGGCAGGCCGGCGTCGGTGAGCGCCGCGCAGATGCGGTCGCGCTTGGACTGGTGTTCGTGCGCCAGGCGAGTGCGGTAGTCGGGCCCGAGCACCGACAGGCCGGCCGCAGCGGCGATCTGCAGCGGAGTGGGCGCGCAGACGTAGACGAGGTCGTTCACCTGGGCGAAGGCTCTGGCCCACGGCGCGTCGGCGGCCATCCATCCAAGGCGCCAACCGGTGATCGAGAGCGTCTTCGAGAGCGAGGACATCGTGACCGTGCGCTCGCGAAGTCCCGGCAGCGAGGCCGGGCTGACGTGCTCGTGCCCGTCGTAGACGAAGTGCTCGTAGACCTCGTCGGTGAAAATCCACAGGTCGGCGGCGTCGGCCACCGCGCCGATCTCGGCGAGCTCCGCGCGCGAGAAAACCTTGCCGCAGGGATTCGACGGCGTGTTGACGATGACGGCTCGAGTGCGGGGGCCGACGGCAGCGCGCAGGGCCGCGGCGTCCAGGCTCCAGCCGCTCTCCGCCTCCAGCGCCACGAAGCGGGGCACCAGTCCGAGCGTCACCAGGGTGCTCACGTGGTAGCCGTAGAAGGGCTCGAAGACGAGGACCTCGTCGCCCGGCTGGAGCAGGGCGGTGGCCGCGACCTGGAAAGCGCCGGTGGCGCCGATGGTGACGACGATCTCGGTGGCGGCGTCGTAGGCGAGGCCGGCCTCGCGCATCTTGTCGGCGAGGGCCTGCCGCAACTCGTCGGTGCCCTCGCAGCGGCTGTAGGTGTTGCAGCCGGCGGCGATGGCCGGCGCGACGGCGTCGGCCACGGCATCCGGCACCGGCGTATCGCAGATGCCCTGGGCGAGGTTGATGCCGCCCACCTTCGCGCACTCGATCGTCATCGCGCGGATGGCCGACTGCGAGAGGCCCTGGATCCTGGGGTTGAGGCTGCGCTGCATGGCCGCTGGTCGCCGGGCCTCAGATCGCGTCCACAGCCGGCAGCAGGTCGTCGAAGACCGGGTCGCGCTTCTCGGTCTTGGCCGCGAAGGCCTCGCGCATGTCGGTGGGCTGGAACATGCCGGTCTGCCACACGGCGATGTGGCGCAGGGCATCGTCGATCGTGTGGTCGCGCCCGTAGTTGAGCATCTCCTTGGAGCCCCACACCGCCAGCGGCGAGCGTTTGGCGATATCCACGGCCACGCCCGTCACCGCGTCGAGCAGTTCGGCATGGGTGTCGAACAGAGCGTTGACGAAGCCGCAGGCGCGGGCCTCCTCGGCCAGGAAGCGGCGGCCCGTGTAGGCCAGTTCGCGTACGATCCCCTGCGGCATCAGGTGGGCCAGGCGGGGGAAGGTGCCGACGTCGGCGGTCATGCCGATGTTGATCTCCTGGATGCAGAAGAAGGCGTCGCGAGTCGCGTAGCGCATGTCGCAGGCCGACACCATGTCCACGCCGCCGCCGATGCAGCCGCCCTGCACGGCCGCCAGCACCGGGAGGCGGGCCTGGTCGAGGCAGGAGAAGGTCTGCTGGAGTCGCAGCACCGTCTGCATCAGGTTAGCGCGCACGCGCCCGGTTTCCTTGTCCGAGAAGTCGGGGCCCGAGGCGAACACCGACAGGTCCATGCCGGCGGTGAAGTGCTTGCCGGTGGACGACAGGACGATGGCGCGGGCGGCGCCCGCGTCGTCGATGCGGCGGACGATGTCGGGCAGCTCGCTCCAGAAGGCCCGGTTCATGGAGTTGAGCTCGGCCGGTCGCGAGAGGGTGACGTGGGCGACGTGGTCGCGGATGTCAACGGTGAAGCACTGGTGGGACATGGGACTCTCCGTGGCGGTCGAAAGGATGGGGCGGCGACCATAGCACGCGGCCCGTCCGACGAAACCGCCCCGGCCCCCCGGCGCATGCCGCTTCGCTTGCGGGCCGAGGGGGATCGCGATAGCCGCCACGGCCATGGGCGACGCCGCACGGACCTACGCGATGCAGCCGATGTTCGGAACCGGGCGCGACGAAATGGTCGCCCACGTTCCCCACTGCGTGCTGCTCGGCATCCGCGTCCAGGAGATCGGCCCCTCGTTCGCCACCGTGCGGCTGCCCTGGAACGAGAACCTCATCGGCGATCCGGTGCGCGGCGTGGTCTTCGGCGGCGTCATCACCACCCTGCTCGACCAGGCCAGCGGCATCGCCGTGCAGTGCAGCCTTCCCGAATTCATGACCATCGCCACCCTCGACCTGCGCATCGATTACCTGCGCGCCGCCGAGCCGCGCCAGGACCTGGTGGCCCGCGCCGAGTGCTACAAGCTGACCAGCAACGTCGCCTTCGTGCGCGGCAGTGCCTGGGACCGCGACTCGGCCGATCCCTTTGCCAGCATGCTCGCAACCTTCATGCTGGTGGGGCCCCTGCATCCGGACGCCTGGCAGAAGGCGGTGGCGAAGGGCGAGAAGAGCCTCGCCGACCCGGAGCGCTCGTGAAGGCCGCCGACGCGATTCGCGGAATTCCTTACGCCCGCCTCCTCGGCGTGCGCCTGCAGGAGACGGCCTCGGGCCTCGTGTGCGTGATGCCGTTTCGCAGCGACCTCGTCGGCAACGTGGTGCTGCCCGCCGTCCACGGCGGCGTGGTGGGCGCTTTCCTGGAGCTGACGGCCCTGCTCCAGCTCGTCGAAATCTCGGAAGGGGACAGGGTGGCCAGGCCCATCAACTTCGCCATCGACTACCTGCGGTCGGCAGGTCCTCGCGACACGAAGGGCCGCGCCGAGATCGTCAAGCACGGCCGCCGCATCGCCAATGTGCGCGTGCTCGCGTGGCAGGACGACCCGGACAAACCGGTCGCCGCCGGCATCGGCAACTTCCTTCTTTAGAAGGGCCTTCGCGGATTCGTGTGGGTAGCCACCCCTGGCTTTTCGAGGATTCCCCGGCGGTCAAGTCGCCCGCAGCATCATCCAGGGTAAGGTCGGGAGTGGCGGCCCCGGCTCCGGCACGCAGGTGGCTGCTCACGAACATTCCCCGGGGAATGTCGGACGGGACCCGGGCGCGGACAGCGGCCGCCATGACATTCCTGTGATGGAAACGTCGTCGCGCTGTCGATTTCGCTTGACGCGATTCTTCGCCTCCTCCCGCCGCCCGTAGCGGGCCGAAATACTGCCGATCACTTTTCTCACCCAACTCACGCGCATCGCCCGTCAGATTCTGCGCGTGGCTTCGGGAGGCGACGTCCTGCGACGGTGCTGACCTCGCCGTGGACGACGCAGAAAAAACCCGTGGTACAAGCGTCTTCATGACGACACTCTTCGATTCCGTTGCAAAGCTGTCCGAACAGGAACTGCTCGATCACTTCACGGGCCTCGTCGTTCGCGACCGGCAGACGACAAGCGAACTGCTCGTCGCGATCGCCGAGATCGACGAGCGCAAGCTCTGGGCCCGGCATGCCTGCTCCTCCATGTTCAACTTCTGCATGGAACGCTTTCACATGTCGGAGCAGGTCACCGCCAAGCGCCTCTGGGCTGCGCGCACGGCGCGCCGCTTTCCCGTGGTCCTCGAGATGGTCGCCCGCGGCGAGCTGCATCTCGCTGCGATCCATCTGCTTGCCCGGCACCTGACCGCAGAGAACCACGAAAAGGTGCTCGAGCGCGCCAGGCACAAGAGCTCGCGACAGGTCGAGCGGCTGGTTGCCGAGCTGGCGCCGCGACCCGACGCAACGTCGCGCATTTCCACGATGCCAAGGCCTCGAACGGTGCAGGCGGCGGCAGCCGATCGGCCGACGGCGGCGCAGGAGTCGATGGACCGGGCCGCGAGGGAGGCGGCTGCGGCCAACGGCGCTCCGGCCGTCGATGCCAAGATCCCCCGCACACCCGAGTCGCGAACCGCGGCGAAGCCGATCGTTCCGCTCAGCCCGCGGCGCTACAAGATCCAGATCACCGTCGACGAAGCTACGCACGACAGGCTGCGGTCGCTCCAGGACCTGCTGGGCCGCTCGGCGACCGGGCGCGATCCGGCGGCGATCATCAGTCGCGCGATTGAT
>JBHEPB010000340.1:0-6173 GCA_046260515.1 Binatia bacterium | reverse complement strand
CCCGGCCCTGGCCGCGGCGATCGAACGCGGCGGCCCCGTCGTGCCGCTCTTCGTCTGGTCCCCCGCGGAAGAAGGCGCCTGGGCGCCGGGGGCCGCTTCGCGCTGGTGGCTCCACCGTTCGCTGGCAGCCCTGGCCGCGGCGATCGAGGCTCGCGGGTCGCGCCTGCTGCTGAGGCGCGGCGACTCCCTGGAGGCGCTGCGCGCGGTGGCCCGAGACACCGGCGCCGGCGCTGTCGTCTGGAACCGCCGCTACGAACCTGCGCTGGTCGCGCGCGACCGGCACCTCAAGGAAGCCTTGCGCGAGGGCGGCCTCGAGGCGCGCAGCTTCAACTCCGCGCTGCTCTTCGAGCCCTGGGAGAACACCAAGGAGGACGGCAGCGCCTACCGCGTCTTCACGCCCTTCTGGAACGCCATGCGGCGACGCGGGCGCGTGGCCGACCCCGTGGCCACGCCGGCAGCGTTGCCCGCGCCGCGCAAGTGGCCGGCGGGGGAGAAGCTCGACTCGCTCGAACTGCTTCCACGCAACGACTGGGCCTCCGGCATCGACGCCGCGTGGACTCCCGGCGAAGACGGCGCCGGGGCCGAACTCGAGCGTTTCCTTTCCGACGGCGTGGCGGGCTACCCGACGCGGCACGACCTGCCCGCCGACCAGGGGACCTCTCGCCTCTCGCCCCACCTCCACTTCGGCGAGATCGGGCCCCGCAGCGTGTGGAAGGCCGTGCAGGACGCCGTCGGCGACCGCGCCGACGGCGTCTTCGACGCAGCGGCCGAGTCCTGGCTGCGCCAGCTCGCGTGGAGGGAGTTCGGCCATCACCTGCTCTTCCATTTTCCCCACACCACCGACGCGCCCCTGCGCAGCGAATTCGCCGGCTTCGCGTGGAACGACGATCGCGACCTTCTCGCGAGATGGCAGCGCGGCCTCACCGGCTATCCCATCGTGGACGCCGGCATGCGCGAACTGTGGACGACGGGATGGATGCACAACCGCGTGCGCATGGTCGCCGCTTCCTTCCTCGTGAAGGACCTGCGCATCGCCTGGCAGGAGGGCGCGCGCTGGTTCTGGGACACGCTGGTGGACGCCGACCTCGCCAACAACACGATGGGCTGGCAATGGACGGCCGGCTGCGGCGCCGACGCCGCTCCTTACTTCCGCGTCTTCAATCCCGTGCTGCAGAGCCGCCGCTTCGACGCCGAAGGCGCCTACCTGAGGCGCTGGCTCCCGGAACTGGCAGCCCTGGATTCGAAATGGATCCACGAGCCCCATGCCGCGCCGCCCGCGGTGCTGGCCGCGGCAGGCGTCCGACTCGGCGACGACTACCCGCTACCGATCGTCGCGCACGACCAGGCCAAGCGTCTTGCCCTCGAGGCCTACCGCGCGATGACCAAACCATGAGAGGGACAGGACGGGAGACCGGCGCGCTCCCTCCGCTCAGCCCCCTCCGGTAGACGCGTCGTCCTCGGAGTCGCGCACCTCTTCTTCGTCGGCAACCATCCCGGCGACGTCGTCGGTGTCGAAGTCGAGGCCGAGGACGCTGCGGGATTCGCCTTCGGAGAGGGTCTCGACTCCCCTCAGGCGCCTCTCCATTTGTCGCGTGCGCACCCCGGCGCCCTCCAGGGTCTTGGTGGCCGTTGCCAGCTGGGTGCGGGCCCGGTCGAGCATGCCGCCGAACTTGCCGAACTCGGTCTTGACCGCCGACAGCACGCGCCACACTTCGCTGGCGCCCTTCTCGATGGCCAGCGTGCGGAAGCCCATCCTCAGGCTGGACAGCGTGGCGGCCAGCGTCGTCGGACCCACCACCACCACGCGGTAGCGCTGCTGCAGTTCCTCGCTGAGGCCACCCTGGCGAAGGATCTCGGCGTAGAGCCCCTCGGTGGGAAGGAACATCAGGGCAAAGTCGGTGGTGGACGGCGGGTCCAGGTACTTGTCGCGGATGTCCTGGGCGGACTTCTTGACGGCGCGCACGAGGTCGGCCGTGGCTCTCTGAACGGCTTCGCTGTCGCCGGCCTCGGACGCCTCGACCAGGCGCGCGTAGTCCTCGTGGGGGAACTTGGAGTCGATGGGCAGGTGGACGACTTCGCCGTCGCCGCTTCCGGGCAGGCGCACCGCAAACTCGACGACTTCGCGCGAGCCCTTGCGGGTGGCGACGTTGCGGTCGAACTGCTCGGGGGTGAGCACCTGCTCGAGCAGGGCCCCGAGTTGGACCTCCCCCCAGGTGCCGCGCACCTTCACGTTGGTCAGCACCTTTTTGAGGTCGCCGACTCCCGACGCGAGGGCCTGCATCTGGCCGAGGCCCTTGTGGACGGCATCGAGCTGGCTGCTCACGGTGCGGAAGGACTCGCCGAGCCGTTTTTCGAGCGTTTCGTGGAGTTTCTCGTCCACGGTGCGCCGCATCTGGTCGAGCTTGTTCTCGTTGCTGGCCTGGAGGTCGCGCAGGCGTTGCTCGATGCCCTCGCGCACACCCGAAACGGCGCGGGCGACTTCCTGGCGGGAGGCGGCAGCGGCCGCCGCGCTTTCCTCGCGCAGTTCGCGGGCGGCGTGGGCGGCTTCCTCGCGGCCGAGGCGCAGCTCGTCGCGAAGGGCCTTTTCCAGCGCGCCGGGATCGACGGCGGGAGTGCGAAGCACGAGGACGAGGAGGATGATCGTCAGCAGCGTCGAGACGCTGGAGACGACCAGCGCGGCCAGCACGAGATCTTCGAGCATGCCTGACTCCTGTCGCGATCGGTTCCCGTCCCGCGGCTGCTGGCGCCGGTCGCCCGGCGGCCGCGTCTCAGTCCTCGGACTCGGACTTCTTCTTCGGCCGTTCCACCTGCTTGAGGATACGCTTGCGCAGGCGGATGGACTTGGGCGTCACCTCGACGAGTTCGTCGTCGCCGATCCACTCGACGGCCTGTTCCAGCGTGAGCACGCGGTTGGGCGTGATCACCACGGCCTCGTCGTGGCCGCTGGCGCGCATGTTGGTGAGCTTCTTCTCACGGACGATGTTCACGTTGAGGTCGTTGTCGCGCGAGTACTCGCCGATCACCATGCCCTCGTACACGCGGGTGCCCGGCGCGATGAACATGACGCCGCGCTCCTGGAGGTGGAACACCGAGTACGGGGTCGCCACGCCCTCGCGGTCGGAGACCAGGGCGCCGTTGGTGCGGGCCTCGATGGGACCCGCCCAGGGCATCCAGCCGTCGAACAGCGCGTTCATGATGCCCGTCCCACGCGTCTCGGTGAGGAAACGCGACCGCAGGCCGATGAGGCCGCGCGACGGCACCCGGAACTCGATGCGCATGCGGCCGGTGCCGGCCGGCATCATCTTGGTCATCTTGCCCTTGCGCAGGGCCAGCAGCTGGGAGACCACGCCCACGTAGTCCTCGGCCACGTCCACCACGAGCTGCTCGACGGGCTCGAGCTTCTCGCCGTCCGCCTCGCGCACCACCACACTCGGGCGCGAAACCTGCATTTCGTAGCCCTCGCGGCGCATGGTCTCGATGAGGATGCCGAGCTGCAGCTCGCCGCGGCCCGTCACCTTGATGGCGTCGGGCGAATCGGTGTCCTCGATGCGCATGCTGACGTTGCGGCGCTGCTCCTGGTAGAGGCGCTCGCGCAGCTTGCGGGAGGTCACGTGGTCGCCTTCGCGCCCGGCCCAGGGGCTGTTGTTGGCGCTGAAGATCATCGAGATGGTCGGCTCGTCCACGCGGATGGGCGGCAGCGCGAGGGGGTTCTCGCGGTCGCCGATGGTGTCGCCGATGAGGATGTCCTCCATGCCGGCCACGGCCACGATGTCGCCGGCCGTGCATTCCTCGGACTCGCTGCGCTGGAAGCCCTTCCAGGAGTAGAGCTGGGTGATCTTGACCTGGCGGTTGGGCGCGCCGTCGCGGCACAGCGAATAGAGGCCGCCCTTGTTGAGCTTGCCGTTCTTGATGCGGCCGATGGCCAGGCGCCCGACGTACTCGTTGTAGTCCAGGTTGTTGCACTGGAACTGGACCGACGCCCCGGGGTCGCCCTCGGGGCCCGGCAGGGCCTCGACGATGAGGTCGAAGAGGGCCTTCAGGTTCTCGGCCGGTTTTTCGAGGTCCGTCGTCGCGGTGCCGACGCGGGCGTTGGTGTAGATGACGGGGAAGTCGAGCTGGCTCTCGTGGGCATCGAGGTCGATGAAGAGGTCGTAGACCTCGTTCAGGACTTCCTGGATGCGGGCGTCGGGGCGGTCGATCTTGTTGATGCAGACCAGGGGGATGAGGCCGAGAGAGAGGGCCTTCTGCAGCACGAAGCGGGTCTGGGGCAGGGGCCCTTCGGAGGCGTCCACCAGCAGCATCACGCCGTCCACCATGGCCAGGGTGCGCTCGACCTCGCCGCCGAAGTCGGCGTGGCCCGGGGTGTCCACGATGTTGATGCGGACGTTGCCGTACATGACGGCGGTGTTCTTGGCCAGGATCGTGATGCCGCGCTCGCGCTCGAGGGCGTTCGAATCCATGACGCGCTCGACGACGTGCTGGTTGGCGCGGAAGAGGCCGCTCTGGTGCAGCATGGCGTCCACGAGGGTGGTCTTGCCGTGATCGACGTGGGCGATGATGGCGACGTTGCGGAGGTCGTCGCGGCGGGGGGCTGGGCTGCTCATGGTGGTGGGGCCCTCTGAAGGGCCGAATCTCCTCTGGAAAAGTCCGCGACCATAGCACGGCCACCCCCCGGAGCCAGCGGCCGGGAAGCGGTCGCCGGCCCCGGATTCCGTTGCCGTTTCCCGCGAGGCGATGCGCGCCTTGTCGGCGAATCGCTGTCGGGACGCCGCCGGTTGCACCTCCCCTGCCCCCCTGACACGGAACGCACTGCGCAACCGGCGCCCGAGGGACATCCGTGACGAAGCGTTTCCAGGACAAGGTCGTCCTCCTCACCGGCGCTGCCTCCGGCATCGGAGCCGCCACGGCTCGCCGGTTCGCGGCAGAGGGCGCCCGCCTCGTCCTTGCCGACATCGACGGCGAGGGCGTTGCCCGGGTAGCCCGCGAGTTCGACCCGGAAGGCCGCACCACCGCCTGCCTGGCGGTCGATGTCCGCGACATGGGCCAGGTCACTGCGGCCGTGGAGGAGACCGTCACCCGCTTCGGTCGCATCGACGTGCTTTTCAACAACGCCGGCATCGGCGCCTACGGAGAATCGCCGGACCTCGACGCCGAGGTCTGGCACAACGTGATGGCCATCGACCTGCACTCGGTCTTCTACGGCACGAAGGCGGCGGTGCCGCACATGCGCCGCCAGGGCTCGGGATCCATCGTCAATACGGCCTCGATCTCGGGCCTCTTCGGCGATTTCGGGCTCGCGGCCTACAACGCGGCCAAGGGCGCGGTCGTCAACTACACGCGCACCGCCGCCATCGACCATGCCAGGGACGGCATCCGTGTGAACGCCGTCTGCCCTGGCCCCATCGACACGGCGCTGATCACCTTCGCCAAGCAGTTCCCCGTCGTCGTCGAGGAATGGAACCGCAACATCCCGATGGGACGCGTCGGCCGCGCCGACGAGGTGGCGGGAGCCGTCGCCTTCCTCTGCTCGGACGATGCGTCCTACATCACCGGGGCCATGCTGGTGATCGACGGCGGGCTCACCGCCGCCACCGGCCAGGTCAACTACACGCGCGCGCTGACCGGCGGGATGTAACGCATGCCTGCACGAGGCCGCGGAGCAGGGCAATGAAGTTCGGCGTCTTCTACGAGTTGCAGCTTCCCAAGCCCTGGGACGCGGGCAGCGAGCACCGTCTCGTTCACGAGGCCCTGTCCCAGGTCGAGCTGGCCGATCGCCTCGGCTACGACTACGCCTGGTGCGTCGAGCACCATTTCCTGGAGGAGTACTCGCACTGCTCCTCGCCCGAGGTCTTCCTCGCCGCGGCGGCCGCGCGCACGAAGCGGATCCGCCTCGGCCACGGCATCCGCCAGGTGATCCCCAACTACAATCACCCGGCGCGCACGGCCGAAGGCATCGGCATGCTCGACCTCGTCTCCAGCGGCCGCGTGGACTTCGGGATCGGCGAAGGCGCCACGCGCCTGGAGCTCGGCGGGTTCCACATCCGGGCGAAGGAGAAACGCGCCCTGGCCCTGGAGGCCGCTCGCGAGATCGCCGACATGATGGTGATGGAGCCCTACCCGGGCTTCGAGGGCGCGTCCTTCTCCATGCCCTGCCGCAACGTGCTGCCCAAGCC
>JBHEPB010000336.1:0-8100 GCA_046260515.1 Binatia bacterium | reverse complement strand
GCGCACGCCGGACGGCCCGATCGGAGACATCCCCGCCAGTGTTCGCGGCACTCCCCTGGTGCTGGACGGCGATACGCTCGACTTCAACGGTCTTCGCGTGAGACTCTTCGGCATCGATGCCTTCGAACGCGACCAGCTCTGCCAGCGCTCCGACGGCAGCCGCTTCGGCTGCGGCAACCTCGCGCGCGAATCGCTGATGAGTGCCATCGGTCACACCCAGGTCCGCTGCGAGCGCCGCGACGTGGACGCCTACGGCCGTATGGTGGCCGTCTGTGCCGGCAGGGACGGAGACCTCGCGGGCCGCGTGGTGGAGGACGGCCTGGCGCTGGCCTACCGCAAGTACAGCAGCGACTATGTGGACGAAGAGGACAAGGCGCGCGCCGAAGGCCGCGGCGCCTGGGAAGGCACCTTCGAGAAGCCTTGGGACTACCGCCACGGCGGCCGCGAGGAAAAACAAAAATGATTCTGCCCGAAGCCGCCGCCGCCGGCGCCACCGAGAACGAGGCCATGAAGGCCGCGCCCTACTGGCGGCGCGAACCCTACGCGGTGTTCTTTCCCCTCGGCATCGTGCTGTCGTGGGCCGGCGTTGGCCGCTGGCTCGATTTCGCCCTCGCCGGGCGCCACGAGGACTACCTCGCCGTCTGGATCTTCCACGGCATGGCCCAGGTGCAGGGCTTCCTGCTCTGCTTCGCCATGGGCTTCCTCTTCACGATGATTCCGCGGCGCACCGGCACGGCGCCGCCATCCACGCTGGAGATGATCGTCGCGCTCACCGCACCGGTCTTCACCGTGGTCGCCGCCTGGACCCAGCACTGGGCCCTTTCCCAGGCGGGATGGATCGTGTCGGCGGTACTGCTGGTCACCTTTATTCTCCGACGATTCGCGTCGCGCAGCGCGCGCCGCCGCCCGCCGCCGGGCTTCGTGTGGATCCCGGTGTCGCTTCTGCTCGGCCTCGTCGGATCCCTGCTGACGGGAGCCCGCGGTTCCCTCGGCAACGACTGGCTCTGGCTCCACGATCTCGGCCAGCACTTCGTGCTCCAGGGCGTTTTCCTCGGTCTCGTGCTCGGCGTCGGCGGCCTTGTGCTGCCGCTGATGACGCGGGGAACGGCGCCGGCCGATACGGCCTTCACGGGCCGCGACATCGCGGCGGTGCTGGGGCATCTCGCGGCCGCGGCCGCGCTGGTGGCGAGCTTTTTCGTGCAGACCCTGTGGTCGGTTTCCGCCGGTTGCGGCCTGAGGGCCGCCGTCCTCACCGTGGTGCTGCTGCTCGGACCCGAGCTGTGGCGGCTTCCCGTCGGCGAAGGCTGGAACCGCCGGGTGATCTGGGTGGCAGCCTGGATGCTGCCGGTGGGTTACGCCTTCGCAGCGCTACGGCCCCAGTACTACCAGGCCGGTCTCCACATCGCCTTCGTGTCGGGCCTGGCCATGCTCACCCTGGCCGTCAGCACTCACGTGATCCTGGGTCACAGCGGGCAGGGCCAACTCCTGCGCGAAAAGCCCTGGCAGGTGGGAGCGATCGCCCTGCTGATGGTGGCTGCCACCGCAGCGCGGGTGGCGATGACCCTCGACCCCCTCCACCGCAACTCGTGGATGGCGACCGCGGCTTTCTTCTTCCTGTGCGCGACCGGCGTGTGGTGCCTCTTCCTGTTGCCGCCCCTGTTCGCGCGCCGCGAGTAAGCAACAGTGCGGCGTAAAGAAGGACCGCGACGCGAATAGGGAAGCCTGCGCGGCGCGCAACCAGGCGCGCCGCGCCAGAAAGGAAGCCCGCGGCGGTCAGTTCGCGGCAGGCGCCGCGGCTTCCGGTGCTGCTGCGGCCTTCGGCACGAGCTTCATCGTGTAGGGGTGGCTCATCCAGGCGACGAACATGTCGGTCGAATACTTGTCCGCCATGGCCGCCGCGACGCGCTCGGCCATCTCGGGCACTTCGACCAGGTCGATCTCGGCGAACTCCTCGCCGCCGATTTTCACGGCGGTCTGGCGGCCCGACTTGCTGCAGTCCACACGCCCGGCGGCTCTCGACCCCAGTCTCACCCAGACGTCGCCGTCGAGCACGACGAGCCACACGTAGGACCAGTACTCCCCTTCGTCGGGGCACTCGGTGCGGAACTGCAGGGTGTCCTCGGCGATCCACTTGGCGGGCGTCCACTCGGCGGCAGACGCGGAAAGGGCAGAGAAGGAAAGGAGGGCGAGCGCGAGCAGGCCGGCGCGAATCTTCATGGAACCTCCGGAGGGGCGCGCTTCCGGCGCGCGGCCACCATCGAGGTGTACGCGCCGGCCGCACGCCGGGCAAGCGCCGCGGCCGGCCTTTCAGGCTGCTGCGTCGTGCCTGTCGGGGGCCGCGGCTTTGAGAACAGTGGCCTCCGCCACTATGGGACGGATTGCGGCGGCTGCGATCAGGCTGCGCAGCTCCGGCAGGCAGGATCCACAGTTGGTGCCGGCTTTCAGGCAGGCGCCGATGCCGGCCGTAGTCGTGAGGCCCTCCTTCTGGATCGCACCGGTGATGGCCGCGCGCCGCACCGAGAAGCAGGAACACACCAGGGGGCTCGCGTCTTCGACGCGGTCGAGAGGAGCACCGGCGAGCAGGGCCATGCGGTCGGTATCGGCCAGTGCGGCTTTCGCGAAAAGCGATTCGAGCCATCCGCGAGGAGGCAGGACGCCGCGCGCGGACAGGAAGACGGCCGCCTCGAGTCGCCCGCCGGCGATGCGCGCGCCGCGGTAGATGCCGGCGCCATCGTCGATGTACTCGAGGAACTCCTCGCTTCCCGGCCCTTTTCCGAGGACGGTTCGCGCCCATTCCGAGCCGGCGGCCTCGGTTCCGGCCATCTCCATGCGCTGATGGCCCTGGCCCTGCACGCGGGTCCACCAGCACCCGCGCGGCGCAGCCACCTCGCCGCGGCCGGCGAGCAGGCCCCACCAGCGCAGCGTCACGCGCTCGATCGATGCCGGCGTGTGCTTGAACTCGGGTTCCCCGGAGGCAGGATCCACGACGGGATTGACGACAGCGCCGATACGTCCCTCCGACGAGTTGACCGCGCTCCAGTGGATGGGAACGAAGAGGTTCCCCGCTGCCACCTCGCCGCTGATCCTCGCCTTGAGAACCGCGGATCCCCATCGCGAAGCTATCTTCACGAGATCGCCTTCGGTGATGCCGGCAACTGCGGCATCGCCGGCGTGAAGGTCGACAAAGGGCTCGGGCAGGTGGCCGGACAGGCGCGCCGACACGCCGGTGCGCGTCATCGTGTGCCACTGGTCGCGGATGCGGCCGCTGTTGAGCACGAAGGGGAACGCTTCGTCGACGGCATGGCGCGGCAGCCGCGGAAGCGTTGCCACCAGGCGGGCGCGGCCGTCGTCCGTCGGGAAAACGCCGTCGCCGAACATTCGCTGCGTTCCGGCGTGGCCCCGCTCCGGCACCGGCCAGCGGATGGGTTCGAGGCCCTCGTACTCGGCGGCGGTCATGCCGGCCAGGCCGCCGATGTCGAAGGCTCTCGTGCCGTGGTTGGCGGCAGCGGACAGGCGGGCGTGCTCGTCGAAGATGTCGTGGGCCGATTCGTAGGCGAAGGCTTCGGCATAGCCCATGGCCGCCGCGACCTTCGAGAGGATCCACCAGTCGGGCCGGGCCTGGCCGGGCGGATCCACGAAGGCACGCTGCCTGGCAATGCAGCGCTCCGAGTTGGTGGTGGTGCCGTCCTTCTCTCCCCACGCGGCAGCCGGCAGCAGCACGTGGGCGAGCGAGGTGGTGTCGGTGGCGGCGACGCAGTCGGACACCACCACGAAAGGACAGCGTGAGATGGCGTCGCGCACGCGGTCGGCGTCGGGCAGGCTCACGGCAGGATTGGTGGCCATGATCCACAGGGCGCGAATGCGACCGTCGCCGACGGCCTCGAACAGATCCACGGCCTTGAGACCGGGCCGCGCTGCGATGCGCGGGCTCTGCCAGAACTCCTGCACGACGCGGCGGTGATCGGCGTCTTCCAGGCTGAGGTGCGCGGCGAGCATGTTGGCCATGCCGCCCACCTCGCGCCCGCCCATCGCGTTGGGCTGCCCGGTGATGGAGAAGGGCCCGGCCCCAGGCTTGCCGATGCGGCCCGTGAGCAGGTGGCAGTTGAGGATGCTGCTGGCTTTGTCGGATCCGGAGGACGACTGGTTGACGCCCTGGGAGAACGCGGTGACGACGCGCTCCGTCGTCGCAAAAAGTCGGAAGAATCGCTCGACGAGCGCCGCGTCCAGTCCGCAGGCCAGCGCCACCTCCCCGATGCCGGTCCGACCCTGACGCGCGGCGGCCAGCGCCTCGGCGGCGCCCGAGGTGTGATTGGCCACGAAGTCCTTGTCGCGGTGGCCCTCGCCGTCGAGATGGCAGAGCAGGCCGTTGAAGAGGTGGACGTCGCTGCCGCTGCGCAGGGCCAGGTGAAGGTCGGCGGCCTCGGCCGTCGGTGTGCGACGGGGATCGAGGACGACCAGTTGCATCGAGGGCCGGCAGCGCCGCGCTTCCTCGATGCGGCGCCACAGCACGGGATGGCACCAGGCCGTGTTCGAGCCGACGAGCACGACGAGGTCGGCCGCTTCGAGGTCTTCGTAGCAGCCCGGCACCACGTCTTCGCCGAAGGCCCGCTGGTGAGCGACTACCGACGACGACATGCAGAGGCGCGAGTTGGTGTCGATGTTGGCCGAGCCGAGGAAGCCCTTCATCAACTTGTTGGCGACGTAGTAGTCCTCGGTGAGAAGCTGGCCCGACACGTAGAACGCCACCGAATCGGGGCCATGCTCGGCGATGGTGCTGCGAAAGCGCGAGGCGACGGTCTCGATGGCCTCGTGCCAGGTGGTGTCGAGGCCGTTGACTCTCGGGCGCAGCAGGCGCCCCTGCATCCCGAGCGTGTCGGCCAGCGCGGAGCCTTTCGAGCACAGCCGCCCCGCGCCGGCCGGATGGGCCGGATCCCCGCTGATCGCGAACCCACCTTCCCCCGCGGCTGTCGTCGCTCCCGCGTTCGCCGCAACCACGCCGCAGCCGACGCCGCAATAGGCGCAGGTGGTACGCGTGGTCTGCGTACCGGCCCTGGTCATCGCCGCGCCTCCTCGCGCGGCGCCCCGAAGAGCAGGGTCTCTCGCAGGGGCGCGATGTCGCTTCCCTTGCGCATCAGCTCGCCGTACCAGCCGGCGTCCGAAACGTCGCCGTAGAGCAGGGCTCCCTCCACACGGTTGTTGCGCAGCACCAGGCGCTTGTAGATGCCGCGGGCGGGATCCCTCAGCACGATGGTCTCCGAGCCGGCGTGTTCTCCGAGGTTTCCGGCCGAGAACACCTGGACGCCCGTCACCTTGAGCTGGGCTGCTGCCAACGGTGCGCGGTAGCGGGCAGTGCCGAACTCGGCCAGGTGCACGGCACAGACGCGCGCCTGGTCCCACAGCGGCGCCACCAGGCCGAAGGTGACGTTGCGGTGCTGCACGCACTCACCGATCGCCCAGATGCGCGGGTCGAAGGTCTGCATGGTGTCGTCCACGAGAATGCCGCGGTCGCAGTGGAGGCCGGCCTTCCTGGCCAGTTCGATGTTGGGGCGGATGCCGACGGCCGTCACCACGAGGTCGGCATCGAGCAGGCGGCCGTCTTCCAGCGCGACACGGCGCACATGGTCGTCGCCGAGAAGGGCTGCGGTTCGCGTGCCGGTGAGGATGGTGAGCCCGCGCGCCTCGAGGGTTTCGCGCAGCAGGGACGCGGCCTCGGCATCGAGCTGGCGATTGAGCAGGGAGGCCGCGTTGTGGACCAGGGTCACGTCCATGCCGCGCTTGCGCAGGCCGACGGCCGCTTCCACTCCGAGCAGGCCGCCGCCGATCACCACGGCGCGGCCGCCGCGGCCGGCGGCTTCCAGCATGGCCTCCACGTCGGCCAGGTCGCGGAAAGTCCTCACGCCCGCAAGCGAGTGCCCGGGAATGTCGAGAGCCAGGGGGCGCGAACCCGTGGCCAGCAGCAGGCGGTCGTAGCCGCACTCGACTCCCGACCGCGACTTCACCACGCGGCGGATGCGGTCGATCTCGACGACGGGATCGCCCGGCAGCAGGCGGATGCCGCGCCGTTCGTACCAGGCCGCGTCGTGGCCGACGATGTCCTCGAAGCTGGCTTCCCCGCTGAGCAGTCCCGACAGAGCGACACGGTTGTAGCCGCCGCGGGCTTCCTCGCCGAAGACCGTGATGTCGTAGCGGTCCGGAGCCAGCGCGAGCAGTTCCTCCAGGGCGCGCATGCCGGCCATGCCGTTGCCGACCAGCACGAGGCGGCGCCTCGGTGCCGGCCGCGCGGCCTCGTCGGGCCGCGAAGCTGCCTCGTCGAGTCGCGGTGCGACCTCGACGCGGCCCTCGCGCACGCGCACCGGCCAGGCCTGGACACTGGCTTCTTCGTTCTCGAGGCAGCGGCCGGTCGCCAGGTTGTAGTGGTGCTTGTACAGGGGAGACGCGACGACGGGCTCGCCGCCCAGGTCGCCGACGATGCCGCGGGCAAGCACGTTGGCGCCGCCGCCGGCCCGATCCGCGTTGTCGAGGGCGAAGACGCCGCCTGTCGTGCGGAAGATCGCCACCTGGCGTCCCTCGACCAGGGCTGCGACCCCAGTTCCCGGAAGAATTTCGTCGAGTTCGCAGACGTCCTGCCAGGATGCCGGGCGCTTCATCGTGCACCTCCCGCATGCTCGAGGGCTTCGGCCCGGGTGGCCGGCCGGATCTGCCCTCTTTCCTCCACGAAGAGCACGTCCGGGTCGGCACGGTCGTCGTTGACGAAATGACGGAAGCGCCGCAGCGTGGCCGGATCCGAGATGGCTTTCTTCCACTCGCACTCGTAGCCGGCGACGATGGCGGCCATGTCGGCCTCCAGTTCGGCGGCGATGCCGAGGGAGTCGTCGCAGACCACGGCGCGCAAGTAGTCGAGGCCACCTTCCAGGTTCTCGAGCCAGGTGGAGGTGCGCTGGAGGCGGTCGGCCGTGCGCACGTAGAACATGAGGAAGCGGTCCACGTAGCGCAGTAGCGTGGCCTCGTCGATGTCGCCGACCAGCAGGTCGCCGTGGCGCGGCTTCATGCCGCCGTTGCCGCATACGTAGAGGTTCCAGCCCTTTTCGGTGGCGATGACGCCGACGTCCTTGCTGCGGGCCTCTGCGCACTCGCGCGTGCAGCCCGACACCGCGAGCTTGATTTTGTGGGGAGCGCGCAGGCCCTTGAAACGATTCTCCAGGTCGATCGCGAGACGAACGCTGTCCTGGACCCCGAAGCGGCACCACGTGGAGCCGACGCAGGATTTCACGGTGCGCAGGGCCTTTCCGTAGGCGTGGCCGGACTCGAACCCGGCCGCGATCAGCTCCTCCCAGATGGCAGGCAATTGGTCCACCCGCGCGCCGAAGAGGTCGATGCGCTGGCCGCCGGTGATCTTGGTGTAGAGGCGGTACTTGCGGGCCACTTCGCCGATGGCGATGAGGCGCTCGGGCGTGATCTCGCCGCCGGGCACGCGCGGCACCACCGAGTAGGTCCCGTCCTTCTGCATGTTGGCCAGGTAGCGGTCGTTGGTGTCCTGAAGGGGAGCGCGCTCGGGCGCCAGCACGAACTCGTTCCAGGTGGACGCGAGGATGGAGGCCACCGCCGGCTTGCAGATGTCGCAGCCGAGTCCGCGACCGTGGCGGGCGATCAAGGTGTCGAAGTCGCGGATATCGCCGCTGCGGACCAGGTGGAGAACCTGCTGGCGCGAGAAGGGTAGATGCTCGCAGAGGCCCTGGTCCACCGTCACGCCGCGGCGTGAAAGCTCGGCGCGCAGGATCTGCGTGACCAGCGGCGCGCAGCCCCCGCAGGAACTTGCGGCGCGGGTGGCGGACTTGAGCGCGCCGAGCGTGGAACAGCCCTTGTCGATGGCCGAGCACAGCGCGCCTTTGCTGACGTTGTTGCAGGAGCACACCTGGGCCGAGTCCGGCAGGACCGAAGTCGCCGGGGCCTGGCCCTCCGGCGCGGCCCTGCCCGGCATCAGGATGTCGCCCGGGTCGCCCGTCAGCGGATCGCCGCTTCGAACGCGGTGCAGCAGAGAGGCGTAGTCGGAAGTGTCGCCCACCAGGATGGCGCCGAGCAGGCCGCCGCCGACGACGGCGC
>JBHEPB010000334.1:0-4255 GCA_046260515.1 Binatia bacterium | reverse complement strand
GACGAGATCGGCGCCGGGCTGCAGCCCCGCCGCAAGCAGCCTCTCGCGGGCGATGGTCTCCCCGCCCTGACGCAGCCCCTCCAGGCCGAGGGCCTCGGCCAGGCGCCGGGCGGGATCGATGGTCAGCACCATCGTGCGGCGGCCTTCCACCGCCCCGCGCAGGGCCAGGGCGGCGGCCACCGTGGTCTTGCCCACGCCGCCGCTGCCCACGCAGACGACGATGCGGCTGGAGGCCAGCAGCGCCGCGAGACTCACGAGGTCCTCCCAGGGCCGTGCCCGCCCGTCGCCGAAGGGTTCGAAGCGCCGCCGAGGATGGCGGCCAGTTCTCCCGCCTCGCGAAGCCCGACCTCCTCGCGCACCAGCAGCGGCAGGCGCCTCGCCGGCAGCCCGGTGGTTTGCTCGGCGCGCGCGATGGCGGCTTCCTGCACGGCCTCCCAGTCCAGGGCGGCCGAGCCGGCCTCGCGCATCAGCGCGCGCAGACCCTCGTCGCGCGTTTCGACGGCGATGCGGTCGAGGACTGCCAGGGCCTCCGCCGCCGCGGGCGGCGCCGCGGGGCGGCAGCGGTTCATGTACAGGTCGCCCACCGGAAGGCCGAGCGCGCCGCGCAGGCGCTCGAGGATGGAACAGGCTTCGGTGACCGGCATCTCCTCCGGAATGGCGACCACGTGAACGCAGGTCTTCCCGGCGTCCGCAAGCATGCCCTGCACGCGAACCGCTTCGCGGTGCACAAGTCCGCTGCGGAAGGTGGCCACGGCCGCGGCCGGCATCTGCAGATATTGCAGGCTGTGCCCCGACGCGCCGGCGTCCACGAAGATGCGCTGCCACACCGCCTCGCCGCCGGCCATGCGGCGGTCGGCCTCGAACCACACCTTGCCCACCGTCATCAGTTCCTTGAGCCCCGGAGCGCCGGCGACGAACACCGAATAGAGGCGGCTCGAGAGCACCGCTTCCAGCACGCGCTTGATCGGCACGACCAGGCGCAGGTACTCGGCCAGGGCCTCGTCGCCCTCGAGAGCGAGCAGGGTGAGGCGGGGAGAGACGACGACGGGTTTTCCGGGCGCCTCGTTCTCCACGCCGAAGAGGCGCGAGAGGCCGCCGCGGCCGCCGAACTCGATGGCCAGCGTGCGCAGGCCCCTCGAAGACGCCTCGAGGGCGAGGGCCGCCGTGAGCGTGGACTTTCCGACGCCGCCCTTGCCGACGACGAACTGCAGTGGGACATCGACCAGCAAGTCGCGAGGGTGCCCGCCTCCCGGCGCGTTGGCAATCGAGCGCCGCTCGGCCAGACTCAGGCGTGATGTTGCACCTTCCTGCGTCCCGTCGCCGGGCGCGTCGAGTGGTCGGCGCGCTTTCGCTGGCCGGAATCCTGGGCCTTTCGGCCTGCGGCCCGTCGCCGGCTCCGACCGACGGCCAGGCTTCGGCAAAGCCCGCGACGAAGACGGTGCCGGCCGCCGCCGGGACCACGGCGCCCGCTGCCGCGCCGCCCCGTCTCGTCGTCCTCGGCCTCGATGCGGGAGACTGGAGCCTGCTCGGTCCCTGGATGGACAAGGGCCTGCTGCCGAACCTGGCGCGGCTGAGGGCCGACGGCGTCCACGGCAAGCTGCGCTCCACCGAACCGAGCAGTTCGCCGGTGATCTGGACGTCGATCGCCACCGGCAAGACGCCCGCGAAAACCGGCATCGACTGGTTCGTGCGCTTTCCCCACGGGCCCGGCAAGCCGGTTCCCGTCGATCGTCGCCAGCTGAAGACCAGGACCCTGTGGAACATCTTCAGCAAGCAGCGCATCGACGTCGCCGTGCTCGGCTGGTACGTCACCTGGCCGGCCGAGGAAGTGAACGGCCGCCTGCTGACCGACCTCGCCCACTTCGGCGGCGCGGCGGCCGACTCGTTTCCCGAAAGCTTTCTCTGGGATTTGAAGCCGGTGCCGGAACGCGCGGCCATCGCAGCGATGCCGCGCTTCCTCGACTTCGCCTACGACCCCGCCAAGGCTTCGCGGCCGAAGCCCGACGCCTCCGGCAAGACCCCGCCGCCCACCCTCGACTTCCTGGTTTTCGATCGCTTCCTGAGGGCCTGGGCCCGCGACAGCTATTACCTGGAGGCGGCGCGCCGGACCCTGGCCGACGGTCCTCTTCCCGAGGCTTTCTTCCTCTACCTGCGCGGCACCGACGACGTGCAGCACGGCTTCTGGAAGTTCATGGACCCCCAGTCCTTCCGTCCGCGCGAGACCGGCGACGGCAAACCCCTGGCCGGGGCCACCGAGGTTCCGCCCGAGCAGGTCGCCGCTTTCGGCAAGGTGATCGAACGTTACTGGCAGTGGATGGACGAGGAAGTCGGGAAGATCCTGGCCCGCTACGCGGGAACCCCGACCCTCGTCGTCGTGTGCTCGGACCACGGGGCCGGCCCTGCCGTGGGCGAGCACGAGGTTGCGGTGCCCGAGTATCTCCACCTGTCCGGTGCCCATCGCATCGACGGGATCTTCCTCGCCAGCGGTCCCGGCATCCGGCGCGGCGCGGAGGTGAGCGGCGCGACCATCTACGACGTGGCGCCGACCCTGCTGCATGCTCTCGGCCTTCCCGTGGGCAAGGACATGGACGGCCGCGTGCTGGGCGAGATTTTCGAGGGCCCCACTGCCGAGCGGCAGGTTGCCTTCCTGGACAGCCACGACGGCGCAGATCCGGCGGCGGCAGCGGCCGAGACCGGGAAGGCGCCGGCGGACGTGGACGAGAAAGTCCTCGAACACCTGAGGTCCCTCGGCTACATCGGCGACTGATCACAAGGCCCGAGCGCGCAGGGCTCCGGTTTACCCTCCCGCCAAAGGTCGCTAGCCTTGGGCCGATGCCGATTCCCCGCCCCCTCCCGTACCGCCGACCTCTCCACCTTCTCCCGCCGTGCGGCCTCGCCCGCCTCCTCCTCGCCGGCGCGCTTGCCGCCGCAGTGGCGGCCTGCGGCGCCCCGACGATCCAGGCCGAGAACGACCTCTTCCGCGAGGCTTCGATGGCCCTGGAGGACGAGAGCTACACGACCGCGATCGCCAGCTACAAGAAGCTGCTCGAGGAATACCCGTTCTCGGACAAGGCCGAGGTCGCCAGCCTCAACATCGCCTACGCCCACTACCTGAAGGAGGAGTACGGCGAAGCCATCGCGGCCTTCAACGACTTCGAGAGGCAGCACCCCGTGAGCCCGCTGCTGCCCTTCGTCAGCTACACCATCGGCATGTGCTGGCTCGACCAGTCCAGGGCCGGGGATCGCGACGCCGGTCCGTCCGAGGAAGCGCTGCGCCAGTTCCGCAAGGTGGCCACGGAATTCCCGCGGACTCTGTACGCCGACCTCGCGGTCTTCCGCCAGCAGCAGGCGCGCGAGAACCTGGCGGCTCACGAGATTGTCGTCGGCGACTACTACCGTGACCGCCAGCGCTTCGAGGCGGCGATGGGCCGCTACCGCTACGCGATCCGCGAGTATCCGGGCACGCAGAGCGCGCTGAGGGCCGAGACGCGCCTGCGCGACATCGAGGCGAAGGCCAAAGCCGAAGCGCTCGAACCTCCGAAGTCGCCCGAGGCGGCGGCCGCCGAACAGGCGGCGCCTTCCACCGCGCCGCCCGTAACTCCAGCTGCTACCGTCGTCACGCCAGGAGACGACGGCGCAACGCCGTGATCGTGGACCCGGTCGTTCCCGTCCACGCCAGGTAACCTTCCACCGAGCCCCAGCGCGCGTCGAGGTCGGCGAGCATCTTGCGCATGCGCGCCGCGGGACTGCCGCAAAGGTAGAGGACGAGCTGGGGGTCGAAGCCCTCTTTCTCCATCATCTCGCGCGAAGCCTCGACGAAGGGCGCCAGGTAGGTCTCCGAGACGGCGTAGTCCTCCACGATGGTCTCGTCGTCCACGCCGAGGATCCTCAGCAGCACGGCCGCCAGGACACCGGTGCGATCCTTGCCGCCGGTGCAGTGAAAGACCGTCGCCGGTGCTTCGTCGCCCGCGAGATGCTCGAACACCTCGCGGACCACCGGCCCGCCCTCGTCGAGCATCTCGAGATAACGGTTCTGCAGGTCCACCTTCGCCCAGTCGATGCGCGAATCGGTGATGCTGAGCGACACCTTCACGAGCGGAAGGTGGCGATGACGGTCCCCCGCCGTCGCGAAGTCGCCCGCGCCGAACTGACTCAGTTCGAGGTCGCTGCGAAGATCGAAGACGCGGCCGATGCCGAGGGATTCGAGAATCTCGCGGTCGGCCCCGGTCAGGCGGGTGAGGCGGTCGGAACGAAA
>JBHEPB010000310.1:0-8073 GCA_046260515.1 Binatia bacterium | reverse complement strand
CGTTCCCGCCGAGGGCGCGCTGAAGCGCGAGATCCTGCCGACCGGAGTCGAAGTGTTCGAGCTTCGCGGACCGCTGTTTTTCGGGGCTTCCGGCCGCCTGCTGGACCTGTTGGACGCCACCGCCCACCAGCCCCCGGCCGTGTTCGTGCTGCGCCTGAGGGGTGTGCCGCTGATCGATGCGAGCGGGGAAAGCGCCCTGCGCGAATTCGTGCGGCGCTGCGCCGCCATGGGAACACGGGTGATCCTCACCGAACTGCAGCCGGCCGCGGCCGGGCTGCTCGGGCGCATGAAGTTCGCCGCCCACCATCCCGACGTGGTCATCACCGACGAGTTTCCGGAAGCCCTGAAAGCCGCGACGCCCGGCTGACCCCTTCGAAACCGAACCCCGGGGTCGTGCAGGCCCGGACCTCGACCGGTTCGGGTGAACAGCCGCGCGAGGGGACGACGCGAGGCGGGCATCGCACCCCGATCCGTGCTAGAGGCGAAGGGACGCGGACGCCCGGCCCTTCCTTTCCGGCCACACCTCATCTCCTCCGCGGACAGGACACGGAGCCTTCGTGAAGCACGACCACGGGCGTAACCACCGCGACGACGACGATCGTCTTTCCCACTCCACCGCCCGCCCCGGCTTCCTGCAACGCACCTTCGCGGCCATCGTCGCACGAAGCCGCCTGGTCATCGCAATCTATGCGGTGCTGCTGGTCCCCTCGGTGTGGTACGCCGTCAAGGTCGGCCAGGACAACTCCATCGACCGCCTCATCGTCGCCGACGACCCCGATGCCGTCGCGACCCGCGAATTCCAGAAGGTCTTCGGTACCGGGGAATACGCGGTGCTGCTGGCCGAGGCCGACGACCCCCTCTCCCCCGGCTCCATCGCCAGGGTGGACGAGATCGAACGCGCCATCGCCGGCATCCCGGGCACCACCGCCAACTCGGCCCTCTCGATCTTCCGTCGCGCCAGGGCCGGCTTCACGGCAACGCCGGAGCAGTGCGAGGCCTTCCGCGAGTTCGTCTCGGGCACCGACCTGCTGCGCAAGCAGGGCCTGGTGGGCGACCACTTCCTCGCCATCGGCGTGATCCTCACGGTGAAGGACACCGCGGAGCGGACGGCAGCGCTGGCGGCCATCGACGCGGCCGTAGCGCCGATGGTGGCCGACCCCGCCCCCCTGCGCGGCGTGTTCAAGCTCGGCCAGCCCTACGTCAACCGCTACCTCGACGAGACCCAGCGCTCGGCGCCCCTCTATTTCATCCTGTTCACGGCCTTCGTGATCGTGCTGAACCTCGGGCTTTACCGCTCGATGCGGACCCTGGTCGCCTTCCTGGTGACCCTGGCCGTCAACCTGGCGATGGCGGTCGGTTACATCGGCTGGACCGGCGGCAACTTCACCATCGTCTCGCCGATGGTACCCATGACCATCCTGGTCACCGCCACCGCCTCCTTGGTCTACATCCACTCGCGCTTCGTGGACTGCCCGCCCGGCCGGGCCATGGTGGACCAGCAGGTCTTCGCCCTGTGCAACAAGTTCGTCGCCTGCACGGCCTCCATCTTCGCCACCGCCGTCGGCTTCGCCGCGTTGCTGGTGTCCAACATCCGGCCCATCCGCGAGATGGGAGTGTGGGTGGCGGTGGGGCTGGTGATGACCTGGGTCATCGTGTTCACGCTGTTCCCGGCCCTGCAGAAGGAACTCGGCACGCCCACCGAGGAGCGGCGGCGCGCGGCCGGCGCGCGCATCCGGCGCGCGGCGCAGTGGCTTCCCCGCTTCACCTATCGCTGGCGCTACCTCTTCGTCAGCACGTCGCTGGTCCTGAGCGCCGCCGGCGCCGTCGCCCTTTTCGGGCTGCCCGGCCTGATCTCCCCGCTGCGCATCCAGACCGATCCCGTCGAGTACATGGATCCGTCCAACCAGCTCTACCAGGACACCAAGCGTCTCGGCGAGATGATCCCCGGCCTGTCGGTCTCCCAGGTGTGGCTGCGCGGGGAACTCGGCAGCGTTTCCGAACCCGACGTGCTGGCGGCCCTCGACGGGTTCCAGTCCGACCTCGAACGCGATCCCGACGTGGGAGCGGCGGTGGGTCCCACCTCGATCCTGCGCATGATGCGTTACATCGGCGGCGAGGCCGAGGAGTGGCCGCAGGACGCCGACGGGCTCGACGCGCTGGCGGTGGACCTCGAAGGGCTGGTGCGCATGGAACCGATGCTGCAGCGCTTCGTGCAGCCCCACCAGCTCGCCCAGACCCACTTCACCGTCATCAGCCGCGTCACCGAGCACGAGGACTTCGAGAGGCTCAACGCCTCGATCCGCCGCCTGTGGGACGACGCCGTCCGCAAGAGCCCGGCCCTGGCGCCGTTCACGCTGGACATCGTCGGCATCAGCCCCCTCAACGCGAAGATGGCCCAGAGCCTGGTGCCCACCCTCGTCGAGAGCTTCCAGATCACCGTGGTGATCATCTTCCTCGCCTTCATCGTCGTGTTCCGCAACGGAACAGCCAGGGTGCTGGCGATGATCCCGTCCCTGTTCGCCATCCTGGTGATGTTCGGCGCGATGCGCCTCTTCGACGTGCCGCTGAACGTGGCGACGATCCTGATCGCCTCGACCATCCTCGGGACCTCGGAGAACGACCAGATCCACTTCTTCTACCACTTCCAGGAAGGGCGCGAGCACGGCAGCGTGGAGCAGGCACTGAGCCACACGTTCGAGGTCGCGGGCAGGGCGATCTTCTTCGCCACGCTGATCAATGCCGGCGGGTTCCTCGCCTTCGCACTGGCCGAGCTGCCGGCCATGCGCCAGTTCGGCGCCTTGGCGGCACTGGCCTTCGTGCTGTCGATGATCGCCGACTTCTTCGCGCTGCCGGCAGCGTTGTGGATCCTGCTCGGCGCCAAGCCGGACGAGGAAGCAGCGTCCTGAAGCGCTATTTCGCGATCGGGGAGGCGGAAGCCGCCGGGGCGGCGGGCGCGCACTCGAAAGGCCCCGCGTCGGCGACGAGGTTCTCGAGCAATTTCTGGTCTTCGCCGCGCATCTTGTCCTTGACGGCAAGGCAGGTGCAGAGATGTCGATGGGCGGGCTCGGGGTCGTTCAGCGCGATGTAGGCTTCCGCCGTGCGCAGGTGGTTCTCCGGATCATCCGGGTACTTCTCGACGAGGCCTTCGAGCATCTCCAGGCCCAGCTCCGAGTTGCCGTGCTCGACGAAGCTGGAGGGAGCAATCACGTACATCGTGCCCAGCAGCCGTGTCGCGGCCCCATCGCGGTAACCGGGGTCCAGTTCCTGGCTGCGCAGCGCGCGCTTTTCGATGTCCTTGACCACGCCCGCCGCCAGCAGCCCCTTCTGCTGCACGAAGCGTCCGGCGATCGCCGCCCAGGCGAACTGGAACTCAGCCGTGTCCTCGTTGCGATCGCGGATGGCACGGTAGGCGGCCTTGCGGTCCGCGCGCGTGTCGTCGCCCTCGGCGATCAGCGCCTCGAGGGTGTCGTAGATGGCAATGGCCTCGCCCTTGGCCATCGCTCCCTTGAAGTCGTCGTAGCCCGCCGGCCTCAGCACCACGCAGGCCGAGAGGCCAGCGATGGCGAGGGCCAGGGAGAGGGACAGAGCGCGAATCGAGGCTTGGGGGAGGGACAGGTTCATCTCGGTTCCTCCGCAGCAACCGGCCGCGAGGGCTTCAGTTGCCGTAGGCCGCGACCACCGCGGCGTATTCCGCGGCGCTCGCCATGTCGAGGGAGGAGATCCCCACCTCGGCGCAGGCCGGTTTGGTGTCGGCCTCACAGACCCTGCTGAAATTCTGCTGAAAGCGGACGCGCTCGGACGTGGGCGCACTCGGGAAGGCCGCCACCACCATCGGCGGGAGTTCCTTGCTCTTCCAAGCCGTCTTCAGCGCCTCGGCGCCGGGAAGCTTGGCCAGCTCCCCGTACTGGGCGTCGTCGATGAGGGCGCAGTCGGCGCGGCCCACCAGCACTTCGCGGATGGTCTGGAGAGGCCGCTGGGTGGGCACCAGCTCGAAGTCCGCCAGGACGAAGGCCCCGTCGGCGACCACTTTCTCGATGAAACGCGGGTCGGTCGCGTGGTCGCTCGCCAGCTTCTTGCCCTTGCAGCCGGCCAAGTCCGTGGCGGTCTTGCTGATGAGAAAGTACTGCTGGCCGCCGACCAGGGAAACGGCGACCTTGCCGATGACCTCGAGGTTGTACTTGATGCGGAAGTCGAGGAAGGCCGCCAGCGACAGGATACCGTAGTGCGGGTGCTGCTTGGCGATGAAATCCTCGGCCGCCGCTCGCGTGACGTAGTACTGGCCCTTGGCATCCGACCATTCGTTCTGTGTGGCGGCGGTAGCCACGAAGCGATCGAGGTAGGGCTGGGCCAGGGTGGGACTGCCGACGCCGTGCTCTTTCAGCACCAGGATGCGCAGCGGCTCGGCGGCCAGGGCAGGCGAGAGGTATAGCCCGAGAACGAGCAGCGCGGCCGGCACGAGCCCGGGAAAGGGAGAACGGGATCTCATCGGGAAAAACCGCCGGAAACTTGGCGGGGACGGCCGCCGTGGTCAACCTGCCCCGATGCGCTTCCAGCCGCTCCGTCGCCAGGCGACGCTTCCGGGGTCAAGGGGCCAAGTGGCCCGGCTGGTCGGTCAGGTGATTCGGCTGTTCAGCCGTGTGGCTCGGCTGGTCAGCCGTGTGGCTCGGCTGGTCAGCCTCGGGACCGAACACCCTGCGGTTCTCGGTGCGAATGTATTCGACGATGGCGGGGAAGTCCTTCTGGGTGATGCGGCGACCCAGCTTCACGAACGGCCCCTGCTTGGCCAGCTCCTCGGGCAACTCGATGACCAGGCTGGCCTGGGAAGCGAACTCGATGCCGCTCATCTCGGAAGGGTTCACCAGTCGCAGCGGCTTCGGGTCGGACCCGCAGGCCGCGCGCAGGTGGGGTCCGAACTTCGAGGGGGGAACCAGCCAGGGCCTCAGGACCTTGCCGGACTCGAAACTGCGGCGCAGCACCAGGGAGACGTCGGGGATACGTTTTTTCGAATCCCACCAGGTGCCGTCCACCGCCCGCATCGCTTCCTCGGCGGCAGCCACCGGCACCGTCGCCAGGTGGGCGAGGGTTCGGTCGATCCAGCGGACGACGTTGCGGTTGTATGCGAACTCGTCGCGGGCCCCGCGCTGCGAAACCACCGCGGCCGCGATGCGGGCGCCGATGAGGTTCGAGTAGAGGTCGTCCGGCGAGAAGGCCGATACTTTCTCGGGGAACAGCGCGAACGTGGACCAGCCGAACCAGGTGGCGATCTCGTGCCAGAGCGAGGACTGGAAGGCCAGCCACTGGCCGAGGGGAATGGCGATGGCCCAGCGCCCGAACTGGGCAAGAGTGTCCGCGTCCACCGGCCTCAGCGAGATGCTCACGCGGGCTCCTTCGTCGGGAAGCGTGATCTCCCCGCCCGTCTCGAGAAGCCGCGCCACCGACGTGATCGTGTAGAGCGCGGTGTCCGCGTAGTCGCGAACGTGGGCGACGTCGATGAAGCCCCCGCGGCAGGAGTACACCAGCCCGTTGCCCTCGCTGTGTACGATCTCGGGGCCGGCCCCGCGGGAGCCCAGCGTCGTGTTGCCGCTGTCGTAAACGTGGTGGCGCAGGCCCCGGCGATCCACGAGATTGCCGACGAAGTAGAGGGGGATGGGAACCGGGCCCACTCGCACCTGCAACTGGGCGCCGAAGGCGCAGCAGGGGCGCATGTTGCGGCGCATGGGGATCTCGCAGACTTCGTCGGCGTAGGGGTCGCGAGGAGCGCCCATGGCGCCCTCCGCCCGGAAGAGACGTGCCGCGTCGCGGGCGATCGGCTCCTCATCCGAATGCCAGCGCGGCTTGGCCGCGCAGGAAACGACGGCCAGTGCCATGACGATGGAGAAGCCGATGGCCAGGCAATGCCTGCGCTGTGGCGAATGCATTCTCAACGGAGGTAGTCCCCAGACAGGGGGCACTCTGCCTGACGCGCCCGGCAACACCAACGATCGTTGGTCGACCCGCTTGGCCGTCGATTGCGCGGCAAGTACGTCCTCACCAGCACCGCCCTC
Organism: Binatia bacterium; assembly: GCA_046260515.1. Taxonomy (GTDB): domain Bacteria; phylum Desulfobacterota; class Binatia; order UBA1149; family CAITLU01; genus DATNBU01. The sequence goes on along the minus strand of JBHEPB010000310.1, from coordinate 2,029 downwards.
GCGCTGGCAGGCGCCTTCCTCACCAGCGGCGGGACAATCTGAACTGCCGGGAGGCGTGGTCGAGTTCACCTCAGCCTCGTCGCTTCGCCTCATCGTCATGAGATCCACTCGAAGGTCGTGTCGGCGTGGCCCCTCGCCGCTGCCACGGTCGCACTGCGGCGGCGGGGCTGGGGGCGGGGGCCGCCAACCGACGACGGGGACGCGGTAGTTTTTCGTCCGCGACAACGGTGTGAGTTTCGACATGAGCCATGCCGCAAGGCGGTTCCGGCCTTTCCTCTGACCTGAGGCTGTCGAACTTTCCGGGGGCACGGGATGGCCCTGGCCCTTGGGATGATCCGGACGGCCCCGGACGAGGACAATTCTTCGGTGCCTCCCTTTCTCTTGGTCGTATTCAGCGCTAGCATCGCCCTTGGCTTGGGGTGGACTGGCCTTCATCCCGCGTCGCTGCGTCCGCTACTCGTCGGTCCGCAGCAATCACACGGTGGATCGGACGAGTTGAACTACTCGGCCCCGGGGGGGGCCCAACATGAAGAAAGAACTGTACTCTCCAGAGTCTGGAGAGCGCGGAGTTGTCGCTATCCTCATGGCCGTGGCCATGGTGGGTATGATCGGCGTCGCATCGCTGGCCATCGACATCGGTTCCGCGCTCGTGGCAAAGGCTGAACTCCAGAACGTTTCCGACGCCGCCGCGCTCGCGGGGACACGAGAACTGGCCGTTTATTACAAGAACAACCCGGACAAGATCAGTATGCCGCTGGGTGGAGGGGCCGCCAACGTGAAGAACGTCGCCCAGACCTACGCCGCCCTGAACAAGGCGGGCGGGATCTCGATCTCGGTGCCGGAAGACGATCTCCTGCTCGGCAAGTACGATCCCAAGACCGGCGCGATCACCGAGACCAACACCGCGGTGCGGCTGGTTCAGGTGACTTCCCGCCGCGACGACACCGCCAACGGAGTCCTTCCGACGAGGCTCGCGACGGTGCTCGGGATCAACAACATGTCGGTCCGGGCGACGACCGCAGCGGCGCTTACGCCCGTCGGCACCCTGAAAAGCGGCCAGGGTGATTTCCCCATCGGCATCTCGAAGGACTGGTTCAACAGCCACAAGTGCGGCGACAACGACAAGATCGTGTTGTTCCCGACCGACGAATCCAGTTGCGCGGGGTGGCACACCTTCACCTCGGCGCCGGCTTCGGCCACGCGGCTCGGAACCATCGTCAATGGCATGGAGAACGGCACCTTCCAGAGCCCCGAAACGATCGCGGGCGAGACCTACTACAACTTCATCGGCGGTTCGGTGGAGTCCAGGTGCAGCGACTTGAAGTCCCTCTTCGACGCAAAGCAGGTGGACGGCGTGATGAAGGCCCGCATCCCCGTCTACGACTTCGACTGCGGGAACCCCAACCAGAGCAGGCTCATCCTCGGATTCGCCGAGACCGACATTCTTCAGGTCGTCTGCGGGAGCGCCAAGGAGCGAAAGCTCGACGTAAGAGTCAACTGCGGGATCGTGGGTGACTCGGTCGGCACCGGTGGCGGCCCGGCCGACTACGGCTTCCTCGCCGAGTCGCCAAGCATGGTCTACTAGCAGTGTGCTGGGAGGCCCGGCGGGGACGAATCGGAAACGTCCCGCCGGGCGAAGGCCCGGCGGGCGCCTACTCCAGTCCGTGGAAGACCAGCCCCGTGAGCAGTTTCGGGTAGAAATACGTGGACTTGTGCGGCATCAGTTCCCCGGCCCTGCATACGGCCGCCATCTGTTCGGGGCGCGTCGAGTTCATCAGGAAAGCGCCTTCGAGTTCGCCCGAGCGCACGCGCGCCAGGATGGCCGCGGCGTCGATGGAGTAGGCGAGTTTCGGGTCCTTCGCGCCCGCCCTGGCCAGAGCACCGCCTAGGATGTCGTCGTGAAGGACCTTCACGTCGAGTTCCTCGAGGGGGGACGACGTGCCGGCAGCAACGGCCTTCGTCGCCAGCAACAGGTGGGGCAGCCCGCCGAGCGCGACGCCGAAGCCGTGGCGGTTGCGAGGCACGGCGG
>JBHEPB010000278.1:0-12854 GCA_046260515.1 Binatia bacterium | reverse complement strand
CTTCTGCAACGGCACGGACAACAACTGCCCCGCCGATGCGAAGCTCGGCACTGGCACGCTCTGCCGCGCCGACGCCGGTCTCTGCGATGCCGGCCCCGAGTTCTGCGACGGCGTGGGCAACAACTGCCCGGCCAGCACCCCCGAGAACGAAGGCACCCTCTGCCGCGCTGCAGCAGGCGACTGCGACATCGCCGACGTCTGCGACGGCGTCTCCTCGGATTGCCCGGATGTGAAGAGCACCGACCTCTGCCGCGCTTCCGGCGGCACCTGCGATCCGGCCGAATTTTGCGACGGATCCGCCAATAGCTGCCCCGCCGACCTGAAGAGCACTTCCATCTGTCGCGCTTCCGGTGGCGTTTGCGACGTGGCCGAGTCCTGCGACGGCACTAACAACAGCTGTCCGGCCGACGGGAAGGAAAGCAGCGCGACCCAGTGCCGTCCCGCCAACGGCGTCTGCGACGCCGGCCCCGAGTTCTGCACCGGCACCAGCAACGCCTGCCCCACCGACGTTCCTGCCAACGCCGGTTCGCTGTGCCGCTCTTCCACGGGTGTCTGCGACCCCCAGGAAGTCTGCGACGGCACCAGCTCCAGCTGCCCGGCTGACGCCAAGAGCACGTCGGTCTGCCGCGCCTCTGGCGGCGACTGCGACACCGCCGAGACCTGTGACGGCACCAACGCCGCCTGCCCGGCCGACACCAAGCTGCCCAGCACCACCGAGTGCCGTCCGGAAGTCCACCCGGATTGCGACGAGGCCGAGTTCTGCACCGGCACCACCAACAACTGCCCCGACGACGTGCTCGCTCCCTCCTGCGACGACAACGACGGCGTCGCCTGCACTGAGGCCACCTGCCTGGCGACCGGCGAGTGCGCCACGGCCGACACCTGCGTCGAGATCTGCCGCGGACCGGGCTACTGGTCCACGCACAGCGGCTACGACAAGAACGGCGTGAACGTCGGCCAGGAAGTGCTGGACGAGGCCGGTCCGCTGCTGGTCTGCGGCCAGGAGGTCGATGAGACCACCCAGCTCGGCCAGCTCGACTCCGCCCTCGAGGGCCTCTGCATCCGCGTCCAGGGCGTCAAGCAGCGCCCGCTGTACCGCGTGCTCCTCACCACCGCGTTCAACTGCGCGATCAGCGAGGGCGGCACCTGCGACCAGATCCTCGAGCGCTTCACCGACGTGAGCTTCAGCGACTGCAGCGACCTCTGCGCGGGCGCGGAGTTCCCCGAGGGTCCGACGCTCAAGCAGTGCAAGTACGAGCTGGGCTGCTTCAACGGCGGCGGGCGCATCATTGACGGCGCCTGCGTCAAGGGCACCTGCGCCGAGGACACCGAGCTGTACTGCAGCAAGGACGACGACTGCGCGGAGGACTGCGTGCCCTTCGAGGACAGCTGCAAGAAGCAGGACATCTGCAGCGAGGACCTCGACGCGCCGGCCACGATCTGCCCGGATCCGAGCCCGGCCACGAGCCCCAGGACCTGCAACACGGCCCGCCACAACGACTGCACGATCGACGACTGTCCGGAGCTCTCGAACTCCTGCGCCGGCCAGTGCGGCGGCGCGGCTCCGTCGGGTTGCTGGTGCGATACGCTGTCCTGCTCCCTCGGCGACGGCTGCCCGGACCGCGACATCGAGTGCCCGGGGACCTGCGGCCCGTAAGGGTCGGAAAGTAGAACGGCGCCGCTCCTGCGACGCCGGACGACGGGCGGGACTGCCATGCAGTCCCGCCCGTTTTCGTTGGGGCCTTTCGGAACCTGGGTCCGCTCAGCAGCTGCAGTTGAGGGTGGCGAGGCTGCCAACCGCAGAGCGGAGAACCGCCAGCGCGTCCGAAGCGGTGACGCCACCGCTGGAGTTCACGTCGCAGGTGCAGGGCGACGCGCTGCACTCGGGGCCGCCCACGGCGGCCTTGAGAACGGCCAGGGCATCTCCGGCGGTCACCGAGCCGTTGCCGTTCACGTCGCCGCAGTTCGAAGGCGGCAGCGTCGTTGTTGTGGACGGCGGGCAGTTCGGCACCGGCTCGTAGGCGCAGTAAGGTTCTTCCTCGAGGCACGCATCGGCCGTGCACGGATCGGTGTCGTCGCAGTTCCTCGGGGCTCCGCCCATGCAGGCGCCGGCGTCGTCGCACGCATCGTCGGTGGAGCAGGGGTCGCCGTCGTTACAGGCCGAGCCCTCCGGGTCCAGGGACGTGCAGGCCTGGGCAGTCTCGTTGCAGCCCTCGGAGCAGTCCGCGTCGCCGTCGGGGCCGGGACAGCGGCCGCCGGGGTGGATGGCGCAGGTGCCGCCCGAGCAAGTGTCGGCGCCGTTGCAGAACACGTCGTCGTCGCAGGCGCTGCCGTCGGGATCAGGGGCCGTGCAAGAGTCCGCGGCTTCGGCGCAGGACTGGGAGCAGTTGGCGTCACCGTTGGGCCCCGGGCAGGGCGTCCCGGAGTGCACGGCGCAGGCGCCGGACGAACAGATGTCCTCTCCATTGCAGAACAGGGCGTCGTCGCAGGCACTGCCGTTGGGATCCGCTGCGGTGCAGGCGTCGGCGGCTTCGCTGCACGACTCGCTGCAGTTGGCGTCGCCGTCGGCGCCGTCGCAGGGATCCCCCGTGTGCACGCTGCAGGCGCCGGCCGAGCACGCGTCGCCGCCGTTGCAGAAGAGGCCATCGTTGCAGGAGGCGCCGTTCATGTCGGGGGCCGTGCAGGCATCCGCCGTCTCGTTGCAGGTCTCGGAGCAGTTGCCGTCACCGTCGGGGCCTGGGCAAGGGTTGCCCGCATGCTGGCTGCAGGCGCCGCCAGAGCAGGTGTCGGCGCCGTTGCAGAACAGGCCGTCGTTGCAGGAAGCGCCGTTCATGTCGGGGGCCGTGCAGGCATCCGCCGTCTCGTTGCAGGTCTCCGCGCAGTTGCCGTCGCCGTCGGGGCCTGGGCAGGGGCTGCCGGGATGCACACTGCAGGCGCCGGCGGAGCAGGTGTCGGCGCCGTTGCAGAACAGGCCGTCGCTGCAGGCGGAACCGTTCGGATCGGGAGCCGTGCAGGAGTCGGTGGTTTCGTTGCAGGACTCGGAGCAGTTGCCGTCGCCGTCGGCGCCGGGGCAGGGGCTGCCCAGGTGGACGCTGCAACTGCCGCCCGAGCAGCGGTCCGGTCCGTTGCAGAACACGCCGTCATCGCAGGGACTGCCGGCCGGATCATTGCCGGTGCAGCCCTCCGCCGCGTCGCTGCACGACTCTGTGCAGTCGCTGTCGCCGTCGGCCCCTGGGCAGCCGACGCCCGAATGCAGGATGCAGCTCCCCGCCGAACAGGTGTCGGTGCCGTTGCAGAACAGGCCGTCGTCGCAGGCCGTGTCGTTCGGATCGGGCCCCGTGCAGGAGTCGGCCGCCTCGTTGCAGGATTCGCTGCAATCGCCGTCGCCGTCCGTTCCCGGGCAGGGATCGCCGGCGTGCACGCTGCAGGCGCCGCCCGAGCAGGTATCCGCCCCGTTGCAGAAGTCGCCGTCGTTGCAGGCGCTGCCATTCATGTCGGCCGCCGAGCAGGCGTCGGCGGCCTCGCTGCAGGTCTCACTGCAGTTGCCGTCGCCGTCCGCGCCGGGGCAGGGATCGCCCGCGTGTACGCTGCAGGCGCCGGCCGAGCAGGTGTCGGCACCATTGCAGAACAGGCCGTCCGTGCAGCTGCTGCCGTTCATGTCGGCCGCCGTGCAGGCGTCGCCGGCTTCGTTGCAGGATTCGCCGCAGTTGCCGTCACCGTCGGCGCCCGGGCAGGGGTCGCCGCCGTGGGCGCTGCAGGCCCCGCCCGAGCAGGTGTCCACCCCATTGCAGAACAGCCCGTCCGTGCAGCTGCTGCCGTTCATGTCGGCGGCCGTGCAGGCGTCGCCGGCCTCGTTGCAGGATTCGCTGCAGTTGCCGTCGCCGTCCGCGCCCGGGCAGGGATCGCCCGCATGCATGCTGCAGGTGCCGCCCGCGCAGGTATCGGTCCCGTTGCAGAACACTCCGTCCGCGCAGGCGGCGCCGTTCGCGTCGGCCAGCGTGCAGGCGTCGGCAATCTCGTTGCAGGATTCGCTGCAGTTGCCGTCGCCGTCCGTGCCGGGGCAGGGATCGCCCGCATGCACGCTGCAGGCCCCGCCGGAGCAGGTGTCGGCGCCGTTGCAGAAAAGGCCATCGCTGCAGGCCGAGCCGTTAACGTCGGGCCCCGCGCAGGTGTCGGCCGCCTCGTTGCACGACTCGCTGCAGTTGCCGTCGCCGTCGGCGCCGACGCAGGGATTGCCGACGTGGACGCTGCAGGCCCCAGCCGAACAGGTATCGGTGCCGTTGCAGAACACGCCGTCATTGCACGCCGCGCCGTTCGGGTCAGGCGCCGTGCAGGCATCCGTCGCCTCGTTGCAGGTCTCGGCGCAGTTACTGTCGCCGTCCGCGCCGGGGCAGGGGTTGCCGACGTGGGCGCTGCAGGCGCCGGCCGAGCAGGTGTCGGCGCCGTTGCAGAACACGCCATCATGGCACGCCGATCCGTTGGCGTCCGCTGCCGTGCAGGTGTCAGCGGCTTCGTTGCAGGACTCCGCGCAGTTGCCGTCACCGTCCGCGCCGGGACAGGGATTGCCCGCGTGCACGCTGCAGGTGCCGCCCGAGCAGGTGTCGGCGCCATTGCAGAAGACACCGTCGTTGCAGGGAGCGCCGTTCATGTCGGCCGCCAAGCAGTTGTCGCCGGCCTCGTTGCAGGACTCGGCGCAGTTGATGTCGCCGTCCGGACCGGGGCAGGGGCTCCCCGTGTGGAGGGTGCAGTTGCCGGCCGAGCAACTGTCCGCACCGTTGCAGAACAGGCCGTCCGTGCAGCTCGAGCCCACGGGATCCGCGCCGAGGCAGTTGTCGGCCGATTCGCTGCAGGATTCCCGGCAGTTTCCGTCGCCGTCCGGCCCGGTGCAGGGATTGCCCGTGTGCAGGCTGCACAACCCGCCGAAGCACTGGTCGGTGCCGTTGCAGAACAGCAGATCGTCGCAGGGCGTCACTCCCGGGTCGGCCGCAGAACAGGTCTCGGTGGATTCCTTGCACGACTCCGTGCAGTCACCGTCCAGGTCGGGCCCGCGGCAGGGGTCGCCGGCATGCACCACGCAGAGGCCTCCGGAACAGCGGTCGGCGCCGTTGCAGAACAGGTCGTCATCGCAGGGGCTGCCGTCGGGATCGGGGGCGCCGCAGCCCGGGTTGGCGTCGCTGCAACTCTCCGTGCAGTTCTCGTCTCCGTCCACGCCCGGGCAGGGGTTCATCGTGTGGACGATGCAATGGCCGTCGGCGCAGAGATCGTCGCCGTTGCACAGGAGGCCGTCATCGCAGGTGGTGTCGTCGGCCGCCTTCGTGCAGTCGCCCAGGCAGCAGTCGTCCTCGTCGAAGTTGCCGTCGTCGCATTCCTCGAGCGGCTCGACCAGGTCATTGCCGCATTCCGTCTCGACGAACTCGACGTCGAGGAAATAGCGCGGGATGCCCACGTTCTGGAAGCCGGCGACGCGGATCTCGTAGGCGCCGGGCTCGGTCAGCCGGTACTCGATGCGGGAACAGCGGGCGGGGCCCGAATCGTCGTCGAAAGCGAGCAGGACGTCGTCCTTGCTGAGCTCCATGATCGTGTCGCCCGAGCACTGGTCGGCGCCGTCGCTGGTCTCCACCAGCAGAACAAAGGGAGAAACGATATTGAAGAGCCAGAGGTCGTACCCGAAGGCCCCGAAGCCGCCCTGGAAGCGCCCGCCCCCGCTCACGTCGCGGCCCTCGTCCAGGGTCGTGGACGGGGGCGGCACCAGCGTGGTGGTGGTGGTCGTCGTGGACGAGGACAACTGGGCGGGGGCGACCGCCGCCGGCGCGGCCAGGAGGACAAGCAGCAGCACGGCTGCGATTCGTGGTCCTGCCTTCATGCCGTCTGGCCTCCCCCGGCTTGCGAGCTTGTCACGCCATGCCATGGAGCCTTCGTGAGCGTCCGTCGCCGCAGCCTCCCTGCTTACCTTCGCAGGTCACCGACCGCAATGCGCGGGAAAGACAGGCGAAGAGGTTCTTCGACGCACTGCGAAACCGAGCAGTCGCCGCATCGGCATGGATGAGATCTCGCCGAGAGGGGTTGCCATCCCGACGCTCCGGGGGTTAGGTTCGCTCTTCCACCGCGCTCGTCGCGGGGCAGGGTGGACAGGCCGCGGGGGAACGCCGGCGGGGAAGAAGGGAGGAGCCAGCAATGACCATCATCGAGCGGGCACATCGCCTCGCAGCCACGGCCTTGGTGTTGTCCGCCTGCCTCCTGGCCGGAGCAGGCAGTCCGGCCGCAGCGGCTTCGCGCATCGTCAACGGCCTGGACAGCCAGGACTTCCCGACCACGGGCGCCCTCCTTTACAGCGGCGGCGGCAACGTCTCGAGCGCATCGACCATGTGCAGCGGGACCCTGATCGGTTGCCGCACCTTCCTGACCGCCGCCCACTGCGTCTACGACGACACCATCGCCTCACACTACTGGGTGTACCTCCAGCACGGCGGCATCCACGCGGCGTCGGCGGTCACCTACAGCCCCCTCTACAATCCCGCGAATTCGGGCAACGACGTCGCCATCGTCCACTTCGCCGCACCCGTCACGGGCCTCGACCCCACCCGCTTCAACACCACCCACGACCTCGACGCCCTCGGCGTCGGCCTCGGCGGCGTCATCGCCGGCTTCGGCCAGACGTCGGGAACCGGCAACGACTACGGCATCAAGCGCTACGGGGACGTCGTCACCGCCAACTGCGACACCGACATCACGGACGGCGAGAGCAACGACGTCCTCGTGTGCTGGAATTTCGCAGCGCCCGTGGGCCCGGCCGGCGAGGACTCCAACACCTGCAACGGCGATTCGGGCGGCCCGCTGTTCATGGACTTCGCCGGCGTCACCGAGGTGGTCGGCGTTACCGCCGCGGGATCCTCGTCCGACTGCCTGGCCACGGACCACAGCTGGGACGCGAGCGTCTACCACAATGCGGCATGGATCACGGCGCAGCTCGGCGCCGATTCCACCGACACCTGCGGCGGCCTTCCGGCCGTGGGAGATGCCGAGGTGATCGTCCATCAGAACAGCGGCAGCCTCAGCTCCCCCGGCAATCCCGACGATACCTGGGAGTTCCAACTGAGCGGCTCGCCGAACCTGGTGCGTTTCACCCTGAACGGCACCGACAACGGCACCTTCAACCCGGACCTCTTCGTCAAGGAGGGCGCGGGCGCGAGCCCGGTGGACTTCGACTGCCAGGCGGTGGGCGCCTCGATGTACGGCGCCTGCGAGTTCGACGGCCCCTCGGCCGGAACCTGGTCGGTGTTCGTGCGGCGCACCAGCGGAAGCGGCAACTACCAGCTGACCACGACCGTCTTCGGCGGCGATCCGCCGGTCTGCGGAAACGATGTTGTCGAGTACGGCGAGCAGTGCGACGGCAGTTCCGACTCCGCTTGCGAGGGTCTCTGCCTGGGCGGCTGCACGTGTCCGGCGCCGGTCTGCGGCAACGATGTCGTCGAGTCGGGCGAACAGTGCGACGGCACCTCGGACTCCGCCTGCCCCGGCGAATGCCAGGGCGACTGTTCCTGCTTCGAGCCCTGCACCACCGGCGATCTCTACGGCCTGAAATTTCTCGCCGACGACCGCCGCTTTTCCTACAAGGGCCTGCTCTTCGACGGCGCCTCGGCCTGGATGGACCTCGATCCGCGCGCCGGCGTTTTCCGCTTCGAGGTCGTCGATGTCGGCGGCGCGGTGAACCTGGCGATCCCGGCCGCCCATGCGGGCTGGATCAAGGCCGATCCGGTGCGCCGGCGATACATCTGGAAGGGCGACGGCAGCCTGGACGGGCTGCGCCGCGTGAAGCTGATCTACCGCAGCACGTCGTCCGGAACCTGGTGGACCCTGATGGTGAAGGGCAAGGAAGTTCCCGGCGGAGCCTCCATCAACGCGGCCAACGTGCTCGACTTCGAGCTGGGCTTCGACGGCACCTGCCACCTGGAAACCTGGTAACCCGCGCCGCCGCGAGATGCCCTGCGCTCGCCCTCACGGGTTTCCGGAGGACCGCCGTCGCCGGGCTCGCGCGTCACCGAGCGTGAAACGGAAGGTCGCACCCTCGCCGACTCCGCCCTCGGCCCACACCCTTCCGCCGTGTCTCTCGACGATGCGCTGCACGGTGGCCAGCCCGATTCCCGTTCCCTCGAAGTCCCCCACCGCGTGCAGGCGCTGGAAGGGGCGGAACAGCTTGGCGGCATAGCGCATGTCGAAGCCCACGCCGTCGTCGCGCACGGTGTAGACCTTCTCGCCCTCCACCGTCTCCATGCCGAACTCGATGTTCGAGGCCTCTCCGCGGCTCGTGTACTTCCAGGCGTTGCCGAGCAGGTTCTCGACCACGATGCGCAGCAGATTGGGATCCCCCTGCACCACCAGGCCGTCGGCCACGCGCACGGTCGCCGTGCGGCCCCGGTGCTCCTGCTGGAGGTCCTCGACCACCGCCCGGGCCATCGCGCTCAGGTCCACTCTTTCCAGCGTCATCGACGCACGCGCCATGCGCGAGAAGGCGAGCAGGTCGTGGATCAGCCTGTCCATGCGCGCGCTCGTGGCGTGGATCTTGTGGATGTAGCTCCTGGCCTGCTGGTCCAGGGTTTGCTCGTACTCCTCGAGGAACATCCTGGCGAAGCCCTCGATGACACGCAGGGGAGCGCGCAGATCGTGGGAAACGGAGTAGCTGAAGGCCTCCAGCTCACGGTTGGCCGCCACCAGTTCCGCGGTGCGGTCGCACACCCTTTGCTCCAGGTCGGCGTTGAGGCGCTGGATCTCCTCCTCGATGCGCTTGCGCGCGGTCACGTCGTGGATGATGACCTGGATGGACGGCTGGCCGTGGAAGACGATGGGGCTGGCCATCACCTCCACGTCGATGAAGGTGCCGTCCAGGCGCAGGAACACCTCGTCGGCGCGGCCGGCCGGCCGGCCCTCGCTCATCATGCTGCGGATCCTCTCGACGGCGAGGGCGCGGCTAGCGGGATGCACGAGGTCCAGGGGCGAGCGGCCCAGCAGCTCCGAGGAGTCCTTCGCGCCGGCCAGTTCCAGCGCGGCGCTGTTGGCGAAGACGATGCGCCCGTCGCGGTGCACGACGATGGAATCGGGCGACATCTCGACGAGTTCGCGGTAACGGGCTTCGCTCTCGTAGAGCGCCTCCAGGGTGCGGCGGCGCGCGCTGATGTCGCTGAACACTCCCGTTACGCCGACCACTTCGCCGCCTTCGAGGGTGGGACGGATGGTGGCGTGCACCCAGCGGATCTGTCCGTCCTTGTCGAAAACGCGGTACTCGACCTGCGAGGCCTCGCCGGCCATGTTGCGCGAGAACACCTCGACCACCGATGTCAGGTCGTCGGGATGCACGAAGTCGGCGAAGGAGCGGCCCATCACCTCGTCGGGCGTGTAGGAGGACACCTGCTCGATGGCCGGGCTGCAGTACGAGAAGCGCCCCATGCCGTCGAGGGCGTAGACCACGTCGCCCAGGTTCTCCACGAAGCCGCGGAACCTTTCCTCGGCCACGCGAAGCTCCAATTCGCCCTGCTTGCGTCCGGTGACGTCCACCATGATGCCGCGCAGCAGCAGCGGACCGTCGTCCGGCTGGACCACGTTGACGATGTCGCGCAGCCAGACGATGCGGCCGTCGGCAGCCAGCATGCGATACTCGAAGTCGTGGTCCTCATGCCGCGCGGTCGAGATCCGGCAGAAGTCCACCACCCGCGCGCGATCCTCGGGATGAATGTGGCTTTCCCAAAAATCGGGCTCGTCGATCCAGCGCGAGGGCGGGTAACCCAGCAGCCTTTCGGCTTTGGCGCTCACGAAGCGAAAGCGGAACGTCTCGGCATCGGCTTCCCAGACGATGCCGTCGATGGTCGCGACGAGGTGCTCGTACTGTTCGCGGCTGCGGCGCAGTTCTTCGCGGGCCCGCTCCGGGTCCGGAACAGGGCCGCGGGCCGGCACCGCCGAAGCCGTGTCCTCGCCCCCGTTCTTCGAAGCTGATCTTCGCGGCCCCATTGTCCCCTGTCCCCTTGACCATCCTGCGCGCCGCGCCGAGCCGACACCACCACGCCTGCCGGGGCGCGACCGGCGGTGAAGGCTGGGCTCCGGATTCGTCCCGAGGCGGCCGGAATCGCGTGAACATGACATCCGCGTCGTTGCCGGCCCGCCCGATTCCTCCTTAGCGTGCGTCCGTGGCTCCCCGCTCCTGGACAGCACCGGCCTCGCGCGCCGCCGCCTCCCTCGAAGGCGGATCGCCGGCGGTTCGATGCCTGTCCGCCCTGCTCGGAGTTGCCGTGGACGCGGGTGCTTCCGACCTCCACCTGGAGCCCGACCGCGACGGCCTGAGGGTGAGGATGCGGGTGGACGGCCATCTCCAGGAACTCGAGGCTCCGCCGGTCGCGCTGGTCGCCGCCCTGCTCACGCGCATCCGCCTGCTGGCCCGCGTGGACCTCGCCGAGCGCCGCCTGCCCCAGGACGGCCGCTTCACCTGGACTCTGGAGGCGGGACAGGAAGTGGACATCCGTGCAGCTTTCCTGCCTGCGGCTCGGGGCGAGAAAATCGCGCTGCGCCTGCTCCGCCATCGCGGCGCCGCGCCCACCCTCGACGGCATCGGCATCCCGGGCGCGGCCCTCACGAGGCTTCGCGCTGCGCTCGCCAGGCCCAACGGCCTGGTGCTGGTGGTCGGTCCCACCGGCAGCGGCAAGTCCACCACGCTCCATGCCGCGCTGGCTTTCCTGCGCAGCGACGCGAGGTCGCTGGCCACGGTCGAGGATCCCGTGGAGTTCGACATCGCCGGTGTCTGCCAGGTGGCGGTCGACGAAGAAGTGGGCCGCACCTTCGCCGTCGTGCTTCGCGCCCTGCTGCGCCAGGACCCCGACATCATGATGATCGGCGAGATCCGTGACGACGAGAGCGCGCGCATCGCCTGCCGCGCCGCCCTCACCGGCCATCTGGTGTTGTCGAGCCTGCACGCCTCGCACGCGCGCGAGGCCCTGCTGCGTCTGCCGGAGATCGGCGTGCCGGACTACCTGGTGCGGGCCACCGTCTCCCTGGTCCTCGCCCAGCGCCTCGTGCGCCGGATCTGTCCGCACTGCGCCGCCGGCCGGGACGCCGGTGCGGAGGACGGAGGCTGGTTCGAGCGCGCGGGCCTTTCGCGGCCGCGTGCGCTTCCGCGGGCCGTCGGCTGCGCGGCCTGCCGCGGGAGCGGCTACCGCGATCGCATCGCGCTGTTCGAAACGGCCTCCTGCCCCGACGACGCGCCGGCGCCTTTTGCGGCCGGCAGCCTCGGCGCCGCCGGTCTCGAACGCGTGCTCGCGGGCGACACGACGCTGGAGGAAGTGCTCACCCACTGTCCGCAATCCGGCGACAGCGAGTCGCAGGAGGGCCCGTCGTGAACGCTGCCGTTTTCGGTCGCCGTAGTCGTCCCCTGTCGCGGCGCGAAGCCACGGCCGCCATCACCCGCCTGGCGGCTCTCACGTCGGCGGGCGTGGCCACGGGCGACGCTCTGGCGGCGGCAGCGCGCAAGGGCGACCGCTTGACGGCCCGTCTCCACGCGGCGGTTCGCCGCGGCAGCGCCCTGTCGGCGGCGATGAGCGCTGCCGGCCTGCCCTTCGGCGAAGCGGAGATCGCCGTCGTGCGGGCAGGCGAGCGCGGAGGATCCACGCCGCGGGCGCTTACCCTGCTCGGCGAGCGGATGGAGCGCGAGGCCGGAGGCCGCCGCCGCATCGCCTCGGCCCTGGCCTACCCCTGCCTTCTTGCCGCCGGCGCCGTGGCCGCCCTCGGCTTCCTGTCCATCGTCGTGCTGCCTTCGTTCACCACGCTGTACACGGCGCAGGATGTCGCACTGCCGGCCGCCACCCGGCTGTTGCTCGGCTTCGGCGACGCGATGAGGAAATGGGGACCGCTTCTTCTGCTTCTGCTTCCCGCTCTCGCCGCGGTCTTCGTCACCGCGAGGCGACGCCACCACCGCTTCCGCTTCCTTTGCGACCGCATCGCCGTCGATGCTCCCGGATGGCGCGCCATCGCTGCGCCCCGCCAGGCCCAGGAGACCTGCGCCCTGCTGGCCGTGCTCCTCGAAGCCGGCTGCGAAGCCGAGGAAGCGCTCGCGCTGGCGACCCGGGCCGCCGCCAATCGCGTCGTCGCCGCCCGCCTCGGCGAGGCCCTGCGCGCCCTTCGTCACGGCGTGCCGCTAAGCCGGGCCTGGAGCGCAGCGCGCCTCGACCCCAGCGGCACCGCCGCCCCCCTGCTCGAGATTGCGGAGGCCACCGGCGGCTACGGCCAGGCCTTCGCGCGCCTCGCCGTCGTGGAAGGCAACGCCGCCGAGCGTGCCCTGGACGGGCTTTGCCGCCTGGCCGAACCGGCGGCCGTCGTCGCCATGGCCGTCGCCGTCGGCGGCGGCGTGCTCGCGCTTTACCAACCGATGCTGGGATCGGCATCGCTTCTGCTCGGAGGAACGCCATGAACCACCGTCACCTTCACCCTGCCCTTTCCATGCTCCTCCGGTCCGCAGCCGACCGCGCCGGCGCGAGCGCCCCGCCGCGAGGCGCCCGCGTCGCGCCGCTGCCGCCCCGCGGCGGGCGGCGACGTCACCTGCGCCTGGTGGTCGGGCGACGCTCGCCGTCCCCTGCTTGGAAGCCGGGCGAGGACGGCGGCTTCAGCCTCCTCGAGCTTCTCGTCGTGGTGGCCATCCTCGGCATCCTGGTGGCGGCCGCGCTGCCTCGCTTCGCCGAGTTCCGCGCCGCCGCCTACGACTCGCGCTCCCAGCAGGACCTTCGCAATCTGGCCGCCGCCGACGGCGACGGCCATGGCGACGACGGCCGCCGGTTCGGCCAGGCGGCAAAGCCCGTCCAGGGCACGCTCGGCGGCGTTGC
>JBHEPB010000257.1:0-16583 GCA_046260515.1 Binatia bacterium | reverse complement strand
ACCGTCACCAGCGCAGCGACCGCCAGCATCGCGGCCGCCGATGGGAGCCGCGCGAACAGGCGGCTCCATCCGATGGCACCGAGAGCCTGAAGCGCGAAGCCCGTGGCCAGGCCCACTTTTCCCGGAGCCCGTACCGAATCCAGCAGAGGGAACGAGCGCGCCAGCGTCTCGTAAAGGCTCCACGTCGAGCCTCCCGGGAGCGGCAGGGCCGCTGCCACCAGGAAAGCCGCTGCCGCGGCAGCCGCCAGGCCGGCGACCGGCGTGCCTGCACTCGGGCCGCGAAGCAAGGCCAGCGGCAGGAGTCCGAGCAGAGCGAAGCTTCCCACCGAGAGGATACCGCCCGGCAGGAAATCGCGGGCCGCGACGACGAACTTCTCACCGGCGTTGGGCGGCAGGCTCCACTGTGCCTGCACGCGCGCGTACTCCAGGAGAACCGCCGCCGTGATCGCCAGCGCCGGCAGGGCCGCGGCCACACACCACGCTACCGAAGGGCCGACCACGTTGCCGCGACGCAGCCCTCCCGCGATGGACACCGCACCGTACACCGCGCCGACCAGCGCCAGAGCGAGCAGGGGATAGGCTCCCACCATCGCGCCGAGCAGCAGAGTAAGACCGAACGCGGCGAGAGCGCCGCGGCGCCGGCCGGAGAGGATGCGATCGAAGCTCCAGAGCACCCAGGGGATCCAGTGCGTCCCGACCACCGCGGGATGGTAAGGCAGATCCGTCAGGCGCGGCGTGGCGAAGGCAAAAGCCAGGGCAGCGAGCGCAGCCGCCGCCGGCGAAGCGGTGTGCCCGTGCACGAAGAGGAACATGCCGACGGCCGCAACAACGAGCGCCGTCCACAGGGAGAGGTTGTAGGAGAGCACCGGATCGCCGGACAGCAGCCACCAGGGCGTCGCGAGCACGCCGACCTCGATCATGTGCTCGCCGAGGGTGGTGGAGGCGGGCATGGGATAGCACTGGCCTTGTCGCATCAGCGCCGTCCACTGCAGGCTAAGAAGGCTGCGCGCGTTGTCGGCGGCTCCCCACAGCGAAAGGTTCTGGTCGTTGGCGAGGATCAGCTCCCAGCCGGCCACATCCGCCATCGCGGGGGGAATGGTTCTCTCGCGCACCAGCGTGTGGGTGGACAGGTGCGCGCCCAGAGGCCAGGACCAGGCGAAGAAGCCCGCGGTCACGACCGCGGCCAGGAGGGCGAGGGCCCGCTTCGGCGCGGGCGGGGCCAACGTCATCGCGCGCTCCGCTTCATCACTTCGCCACCGTGTAGAGAAGCTGGCGGTAGGGCCGGCCGAGGGGCACCGACAGCAGGTCGATCACCTCGGCCCCGGCCAGCACCACGGGACTGGCCGGTTCGCTCAACCAGCGCCCGAGATGCGCCCGGTGCGTGCTGGTCTTCTCGATCGCCAGACCGTGGCGCGAGAGCAGCGCCGCCAGCGTCCTCGAGGTGAAGTAGTGATTGTGGCGCTTGTCGTAAAGCAGTTCGACGGGCGCGGCCAGCCGGTGCAGCGTGAGGCGCCAGGCAAGATCGGCCACGGCGTTGAAGAGACTGGCCGCGTCGATCGTGAAGACCACGAGCACGCCGCCCGGCGCCAGCAGGGTCCGGGCGCGATCGAGGAAGGCCCCGGGATCGACGGTGTGCTCAAGGACGTCCCACATCGTCACCACGTCGCGGTCGCCGGCCCCGAGTTCGAGTCCGGCGAAATCGCCGACGGCCACCTCGGCGCCGCTGCGGGCGCGGGCACGTGCCGCCAGCTCCGGGGACAGTTCGACGCCTTCGGCCTGCCAGCCTTCGGCCACGGCCAGTTCGAGGAAGCCTCCGGATCCCGCGCCCACGTCGAGCAGGCGCCCGGTCGCGGATTCGCCTCGCTGCCGCCGCCTTCGCGAAAGAAAGGCCAACGCTTCGCGGAAGATCGCGGCTTCCGGGCCGGGGCAGCGCTCTTCGGCAGTGTCGAAATAGGCTCCTTCGATGTAGCCGGGGTCGCGGTAGTAACTTTCCATCTCGGCCGGCGTCGGCAGCGGGTCGCGCTGGAGGCCGCCGCAGGCCCCGCACTCGACGACGTCGAAGGATTTCAACCGGTACACGATGCGCCGCCGGCCTGCGGCGGCGCAGATCGGGCAGGCCGCGGCCTCATTCGTCATCGTCGCGGTCACGCAGGCGGGCCTTCAGCATGGAGATCTCCTGGGCCAGTCGCGCCACCTGGCGGCCGAGCCGCGTGAGGACCACGGCGTAGGAGAGCGAGATCGCCAGCAGGAAGAGCAGCGCGAAGAAGAACACCGTCGAGCTGGGCGTCCAGGCCCCGATCAGTTTCGTCATCGTCTCGAGCAGGCTCAGGTTGACGGCGAGCACCAGGACGGCCAGCGCGCAGGTCAGCCAGATCGGGGTGAGGCTTTCGGACAACCGACGGCGGCGCACGGCCTCGAAGACCACGAAGAACAGGGTCGAAGCCACGGCCAGCGCGACGATGCGCACGGCGGTGGTGTCCGACTCGGCCAGCAGGAGGGCGCGCAGTTCGGCTTCGGTCATCGCACTTCTGCCCCGGAGCCGCGCCGCGCCACCGGCCTCAGCGCGTTCATGACCACGCAGAGCGTCATCTTGTACACGTAGAACAGCACGCGGATGCCGGAGTGCATGGACGCGGAGCCGGTCTCGGCCCTCATGTGCACGGGCACCTCGGCGATGCGGAAACCGCTGCGCGCGGCCAGCACCAGCACGTCGGCGTCGGGATAGTCGAGGGGGAAGACTTCGGTAGCGTAGAGTTCGAGGACGTTGCGGCGCAGGGCCTGCAGGCCCGAGGTCGGGTCGCCGAGCGTGACGCCGCACAGGGCCTTCACCAGGAAACGGAACCAGGCGCCGCCGAGGCGGCGAAGGGCGGGCATGTGGTAGGTGGACGCCGGATGGAAACGGCAACCCACCACCAGGTCGGCTTCGCCGCTCAGGATGGGCGCGGCCAGGGCGGCGACGTCGGCCGGGTCGTGCTGGCCGTCGGCGTCGAGCTGGACGGCCAGGTCGTAGCCGTGGGCAAGTGCATAGAGGTAGCCGGTCTGCAGAGCCGCCCCGTAGCGGATGTTGAAGGGGTGGGACACCACCGCCGCTCCGGCGCGACGGGCGACCCCCGCGGTGCCGTCCGTGGAACCGTCATCGACCACGAGGACGTCGAAGTCGGGAGCCAGCTTTCGACAGGACGCCACCACGTCGGCGATCGAGAGCGCCTCGTTCCAGGCCGGGATGAGAATGAGTTGTCGGGTCATGTCGGGTCGGCGGGCCGCACGGGCGAACCGGAAGATATCACTCCCGCGACTGCATTGCCCAGCCGTCTCCCGTACTTGCAACGAGACGCACGGATCGCGCGCTCCGCGGAGCCTGCGTATACTGCGGCGATGAAGGCGGCCTTCCTGCCGGTTCTCCCGTTGATGCTCCGGCCGGCTTTCCTCCGAACGGCCGGCTTGGCCGCTTTGGGCTTCGCCGAGTGACGGTGGGCGGGCGGTCCGGCTCCGGCGCGCTCGGCGGAGCGGGCGCCGTCCTCGCGCTCCTCCTCGGCATCGGCTGGATCCATGCGCCGGCCCTGCAGGGACCGCACCGTCTCACGGCCCGGCACGACAACCTCGACGGCGCCGCTCCCCTTCGCCTCGAAGCCGCGCGTCAGTGGAAGGAAGGACGCCTGCCGCTGTGGAACCCCTACAAGCGCGCGGGCATGCCGCTGCTCGCCGACACCACGGCGGGGACCATTTATCCCGGCAACTTCCCATTCCTGTTCGCCGACACGTCGATCTCCCCGGCGGCGGAGGCCGGGATCTTCCGGGCGATGGACCGGGTGGCGGCCCTGCACGCCCTGCTTGCCGCCCTCTTCACCTACGTGTTCCTGCGGACCGTCGCCCTCAGCCGCGCTGCCTCCGTGCTTGGCGCCCTCGTCTTCGCCGGCTGCGGAACCATGACGTGGATGGCGGCCCTCTACATCCAGATGCAGAACTCGGCGGCCTGGCTTCCTCTCATTCTCGCTGCCGTCCACCGCGTTGCCGTCGGAGAGCCCGGGCGCGTGCAATGGCTGGCCGTCGGCGCCGTGGCCATCGCCTTGCAGTTTTTCGCTGGCTACCCCGAGTACAGCTTCTACAGCGGGCTGCTCGCCATCGCCTATGCGCTGTCACTATGCCGGCGCGACCGCCGGTGGCAGCCGGTGGTCGCGGTCGCGGCCGTCTATGCCTGCGGCCTGCTGCTCGCGGCCGTGCAACTCGCGCCCTCGCTCGAGCTCCAGTTCCTTTCGCGCCGTCCCACCTCCCTGCCCCTTCACGTCTTCCAATCCCTGCCGGCTTCCGTCTCGATGCTGAAGTCGTGGTGGATTGCAGGAGCTTTCTCGCCCTTCGAGTTTCCGCCGGCGGCGGCCTACCACTTTGGCGCGGCGGCCATGGCGGCGGCGCTGGCCGGAGTGGTCGGACTGTCGCGACTTGGAGTCTTCTTCACCGTGGTGCTCACCGTGGGAGTTCTTCTCGCGGTGGGGGACGCCACGCCGGTGAACGCCTGGGCCTGGCACCTTCCCGGCCTCGATGCCTTCCGCCATCCTTTCAAGCACCTGTTCGAGGTGTCCTTTGCGATCGCCGTGCTGGCGGCGGTGGGCGCGGATCGCCTCCTCGCGTTGCGTCCTTCATCGCGCTGGCCCCTGGCCGTCGTCGCCGTCGCCGTCGTGCTTACCTGTCTCTCGCTGCGCACCAGCCTGGACGGGATGGTCGCCGCCGGCGCTCCTTCGGTGGACACGTCGGGCCGGCGGCCCCGCCTGGCCGACCTGGTGGACCCCGCCTGGCGCCTGCTCACGCAGCGCCACTACTTCCAGCCTCGCGATACCGGCGTGCTGCTCGGCGACTACCCCACGCAGTTTCGCGTGGCAGGCGTGCAGGGCGCCGGCCCTTTCCTGTGGACGCGCCTGGCCCTGGCCGGGGGCATGGTGGAGGAGGAGACGACGTTCCGCCGCGGGCTCTTCGAGGCGCGCGACCGCCTGCTCGCCCTGCTCTCGTGCCGCTACGTCCTCCAGACGAAACAGGGCGGCAAGTTCACGCCGGTCCTGGACCCTGCCGCGTGGCGCCCGGTTGCCGAAGTGGAGGGAGCAAGGCTCGCAGAACGGGCCGATGCACTGCCCCGTTTCCGCTTCGTCGGTGAGGTACGCTGCAGCGATGCAGCGACGATGGAACTCTCGCTGAAGGGAGGCGCGGCCGATCCCCGCGACTTCGCCCTGGTCGATTGCGGCGAGGCGCCGCGCCCCTCGTCGCAAGTGGCCGCTCCCGGAACTCTCGACCTCGAAGTCCTCGAGGAAGGACCGGGCCGCGTGCTGCTCGCGACATCGATCCCCGAGGAAACACCCGCCTTCCTCGTCGTCAGCCAGGCCGACTTCCCGGGTTGGAAGGCCCTGGCCGACGGCCGCGAAGTGCCGCTGCGTCGCGTGCACGGCCTCGTGCAGGGCCTCGAGGTGCCGGGCGGTACCAGGCGCGTGGAGCTGCGCTACCTGCCCGTCGCCTTCCTCGCCGGAGCGACAACGAGCGCCGTCACTTTGGCGGCACTGCTGCTGGCCATCTTCACCGCACAGCGCCGGCGAGACGAGTTCCCGCCCGCCTAGGCCTTCGCAAGCTCCACGGTGAAGCGGGTTCCTTCGCCCTCGCGCGTAGCGACGTCGATGGTCCCACCGTGGCGGTCCACGATCTTTCGCACGGTGGCCAGCCCGAAACCGGTGCCGGTCTTCTTGGTGGTGAAGAAGAGATCGAAGATGCGCGGTCTTTTTTCCTCGGGGATTCCCGGGCCGCGGTCGGCCACCGACACCCAGGCCCGGCGCCCGCCGCCCGCATCGCCGCCACAGCGGATCTCCACCCTGCCCTGACCGGGAGAGGCGTCGATGGCATTGGCCACCAGTTCCACGATCACCTGCTCGAAAAGAGCGACGTCCACGTTCACCCATGTCGGCGCCGCAGCCGCCTCGAAGTCCAGCACCACGCCCTTCTGGGCGGCCTTGCCGCGCGATACATCGACCGCACGCGCCACGAGTTCGCAGAGATCGGTGCGTTCGGGCCGGGGTTCGAAGGGGCGCGAGAAGTCGAGGAGATCGCGGATCCTCTTCTCGAGCCGGCCCGCTTCGGAACTGATGTCGCGGAAGTTCTCGCCCGCCGCCTGGTCGCCGAACTCCATGCCGCCGTAGTCAGCCGCCATCTTGATCGCCGCCAGCGGGTTGCGCATGGCATGCGCAACCGCGCCCGAAAGCTCGCCGATCACGGCCAGTCGCTCGGCGCGCAGCAGCTGGTCCTGGGTTTCCTGGAGCTCGCGGTTGGACTCCTCCAGGGCTGCGGCCTTGGCCTCCAGGTCCACGTTGAGGCCCGCGATGGTGTGGTAGGCCTGGGCATTCTCGAGGGCCACGGCCAGCTGGTCCGACATGGTGCGCAGCAGTTCGGCGTCGTCGCCGGTGTGGTAGCCGCCCGCGCGCTTGGGGCCGACCACGAGGAAGCCCGTCTCGCGCCCCTCCAGGCGCATGCCCGTCGCCAGCACGCGTTCCACTTCACCGGCCCTGCTGCGGCTCGAGGGCATGGGCCCCATGTGGAGATCGGAGTCGCGCAGGGCCTCCACCACCGACACCAGCTCGGGCGCCGCCGCGTCGGCCACCGTGATGCGCCCGGGCGACCCCGGTCCGTCGTCGTAGGCGAGGATCCCGCGCCTCACCGGCACCCCGTCCCTGTTCACGGTGAACAGTTCGGCGACCAGGGGCTGCACGGTTTCGTCGATGAGATCGAGGGACGTGCGAACCAGGGCCTCGAAGTCGAGGATGGAGCTGAAGCGGCGAGAGGCCGACCTCACCACGTCGCGGTACTCGTAGCGGCGACGGTCGTAGAGACGGTCCACGAACGCCTGCACGCGATCGCGGCTCGGATTGAGCAGCAGCAGCAGCAGCAGCACGATGAGGCCCGAGGTGAGCCTCCCGGCCGTGAGGTTCTCGAACACGACCTCCAGCAGGGTGATCGTGATGCCGTAGCTGCCGAGCACCGCCGCGCTCAGGAGCAGGTAAGCGAGGGCCCTCTTGATCAGCCGGTCGATGTCGAAAAGATCGTGCTTGGCGATCGCGTAACCGATGCCCACCGGGAAGGCCACGAAGAACACCGTCAGAACGTTGAAGGGAATCGCGGCGCTGCCCAGGTACACCGCCACCAGGGCCAGCGCCGGCAGGAAGGCGCCGAGGCTGGCCAGCAGCACCACCTTGGCCCTCTGCCTCACGTTCTGCTCGCGCGACAGGGCGAAGTGCCAGGTGAAGAAGCCCATCGAGGCGAGGATGCTCGTGGCCAGGTAGACGTGGAAGAGGCGGTCGAGGAGCAGAAGGGCCTCGCGGTCGCGGAAGAAGGCCGCGTTGGAGGCGACCCCGAAGGCGACCGAGCCGGCGGCGAGCATGGCCAGGGCCGGCGTCTCCCAGCTGCGACGATTCCTCCCGATCGGGAACCAGCTGAGCACCGCGAAGGCGCTGGTCGGCGCCGCCGCCGCGAAGAAGAAGTAGGCCTCGCGGAAGTGGTAAGGCCCGAACAGGTCGATGGCGGTGGCAAGGTAGAGCCCCAGCGTGATGGCGAACATCGTCAGCGAGGCCGCGTCACCGCCGACGGGTTTCAGGTAGAGCATGACGACGGCCAGCACCATGAGGGCGACGGCATCGAAGAGGAAGATGCCGGTGCTCTCGAGATAATGGCGCAGCGTGAAGCGTTCGACGGGCACGTCCACGGCCCAGCGCCGGCCGCCTTTCTCGACCACGTAATGAACGCGGTCGCCGGGCAGCTTGGCCGAGAGCACCTCCTCGAGGTCGGCCGCGTTCTCCAGCCGCGTGCCGTCGGCCGACAGCAGCCAGCAATGGTAGGGAAGTCCCGAGCGAACCCCGCTCCACGAGGAGGCGCCGATGGCCGGCACGAAGAGGTTCTCCCAGACGAAGAAGCCCGGGAAAGGCCGGCCGATGCCCTGCAGCGAGTTGAAACCGCAGACCGAGACGATCACCAGGGCCGCCACCGCACCCGCCACGCGCCAGCCGCCGGGCGCGAGCAGGCGGGACGTTGAAGAAGCGGCGGGCGGGCGCAGTCCGGGCGGGGAAGTCATTGCGTGGCGGCACTATACACGCCGCGAGGCCTGCGGGAAGCAGGCCGGAGGCGCTCGTCGCGCGGCGATCGCGGGCGGCTCAGTCGCCGCTGAGGCAGCGCACCCTCGATAGCGAAGCCGTGCACTTGAGGTGACGGGCGAAGGTGTCGTCGCCGATCGCGACGGCCAGCACGAGGCCTCCCGGCAGTTCTTCGCCTGGAGCGGTGTCCACCAGTTCGAACTGTCGCGCCAGGATGCGCGCCTTCAGCCCGCGGCGGCGGGTGCGAAGCTGGGCACGCAGGATGCCGCCGTTGGATCCGGTGGGATCCTCGTAGCGATAGGTCGGCGCGGGATCGATGAGCGAGAACAAGCCGGGAAGCTGGGCGAAATAGTGGAGTCGATCGCCCTGGCCGATGGTGATCTCGACCTCCTCGGAGTCGGGAGCGAGGGACTGTCCTTCTTCCTTGCGCAGCAGGGCGCGGATGCGCACCACGTCCTGCCTCTCTTCGTCGCCGGAGGGGCGGATGGCGACGCGGGCCCTGGTGTTGACGGCGCGGAACCTCGCCGCCGACTGGGGGCACTCGAGGCAACCCGCTTCGCCATCGTCGATCACGCAGGCGCCGTCGCAGCAGTTGCCCTGGCCGTCGCCGTCGCTGTCGTTCTGCGAAGGGTTGATCACGTCGTAGCAGTTGTCGTCGCAGGGGATTCCCGCGACCACGTCCGCGGCAGTGCAGGGACGGTCGCCGATGGTGCCGCTGTCGTCGCCGTCGTCGAGGAGGCCGTCGTCGTCGGTGTCCACCGCGCCGCTGGAACTGGCGAACACCAGGGCCTGATCGAGCCCGATGGGAACCGCCGGGGGCGGGTCAAGGACGGTGAGGTGATGGCGGCCGGTCACCCCGGTGGTTTCGAGGCGGATCACGACGCCGCGGGCGGTCTCGACGCTGAGCGTCTCGGCGAAAGGATCGCCGTCGGCGTCGGGCGAAAGGATCTCCAGGCCGCCCGTGGCCTCGAGTCGCGCGGGCACGCCGCCCGGACCCGGGTCGGCGATGTTACCCAGGGCATCGACCGGCAGGAGGCGGAAGACCACGTTGCGCCCCGATTTCACGACGACCTCGCCGGCCGGCACCACCAGTTTGCGACCGGAGCCGATGCGGGCCGGAGCCGGTCTCGCGACGAGGCGCGAGGAGGCCGTGAAGTTGGCGGGGACGACGTCGCGGAACAGTCTCGCTCCCACCGCCAGGCCGCTGATGGAGACGAACTGGTCCGTGGAAGGATTGCTGCCGTCGGTCCTCAGCGAGAACGCCTCCACGAGCTGCGGCGTGGACGGCTCGGGGAGCAGGAACTCCGAGGGCTGGTAGAAGAGGATGTTGGGCCCGTCCGGATCGGGAGGATTCGCTTCGGCCAGGAAGACGACGGCCAGCGGATCTACGGGAGGAAAGAAGGGCCAGTTGGTGAAGATCGGTGTCCCGTTCGACCAGAGCAGGTCGGGATCGTCGCCGGTGTACATGCCGGCGACGAGGGAGACCAGCAAGCCGCCGATGCTGGCCGGAGCGCCGACGCGCACGGCCAGGGAATTGTGGAAACGGTCACCGTCGATCTGGCCCACCTGGCGGCCGACGTGGCCGATGGCCTCCTGCCTCTCGATCTCGTTGTCGATCGCTCCGTCGGTGTCGGTGGGACCGATGATGCCGTCGCCGTCGAGGTCGGCGTAGGCGAATGCCGCGAGAGGCCTCGTGTCGAGACCCGCCAGCGGCGCGCCGTAGGGAAGCGAGCCGGGGCCGTCGGTGACGAAGGCCGTGAACGGAACCGGCACTCCCTGGAGGTTGCCGCCGCCCGCGATGTTCTGCAGCAGCGAGGGATTGTTGGCGCTTCCCGACGGGGCGGGGACTTCGGCGCCGCCGGCGTGGACGCCGACGCGCACCGCGAGATCAACGTCGCCGACGAGGTCCGGCGTGACGACGGGCGGGCCCTCGCTCCACAGGCCCGTCGGGCCCGACGGGGGAAGCACGAGGGGAAGGCCGGGCATCATCGGCAGGGGACCGGTCAGGGGATCGCAGGGATCGCCGTCGAAGACGGGCGCGACCGGAGAACAGGGATCGGCCTTCGCCGGCTGCGAGGTCGCCAAGGCGAGAAGGACGAGAAAGGCGCCGAGCCCGAAGGACAGGACCCGCGGCGAAATCGGACTGCGCCCGCTCACGGCGCCGGCTCTCCTTCCGAACCGGCGGGGACATCCCCGCCCGCTGGACCGTCGGGGACGTCGCCGCCTTCCGGATCCACGGGCTCGTCGGGAACGTCACCGCCGCCGGTGCCGTCGGGCTCGTCGACTTCGCTTTCCTTGATCGGCTCCACCTCGAGCGCCCTGGTGAGGGTGTTGCTGATGATGGGAGAGATGTAGTCGCCGTCGAGCACGAGGTAGGCGACGACGCTGATGGGGCCGGAGCCCGGCGGCACCGGGCTCGATATCTTCATGCGCTGGGCCTCAACGGTGACGAAGCGCGCCGAGGGTTCGATGGCGCCCGCCCCTTCGACGGCAAGGAGATCGCCGCCGTCGATCCCGGCGTCGAGCTCCGCGGCGAGGCCCGTGAGAAAACCGGAGAAGGCCTGGTCGGGATAACGGAGACGGACGAAGTTGTCCTCGCGCACGATCAGGACGTTGTAGGAAAGTCCCGACACCACTTGGACGAGGTTGTCGAATTCCCAGTTGCCCGAGATGCGCAGCGACATTCCCGCCGGCGAGGGCTCCATGTCCACGGAACCGAGGGCGACCAGGACGCGGCAGGAACCGGCCCTTGCGGCAGCCGCCCCGACCGCCGCCAGGACGGCCAGGCAGAGCACCGCCGCCAGCGCCCTTCCCCTCGCCGTGGCTCGCGGGCCGGGCGTGACGACGCTATGGTCCGCCGTGGTGGAAGATTTCAGCACGATGAATCCCTGTCGGCAGCATTCATGGCACCCGTCTGGGCGCAAGACAACCGGGTTTGCGACAGTCGGGGCCTTCCCCCACGTGCGAACCCCGAATGCGGCAAGTCTGAACCCCGATTCAGGAAACGGGACGGGGTTTCCGGAGCTGGAGCGCGTTTTTCTCTCCCTGTCTGTCGTTGCCGTACAGGCCGTCCTCGCGACCGAGGTGCCCGACCAGGCCCCCCGATGAGCGTCGCGCCCTTCGACGAGACCCTGCGCCGCCACTCGCACTGGCCGCTCACGCGCGAGACCGTCACCACGGTACAGATCAACGTGGGCAAGCTCTGCAACCAGGCCTGCCACCACTGCCACGTGGACGCGGGACCGAAGCGCACCGAGATCATGACGGCCGCCACCGCGGCTCGGGCCCTCGAGCTTCTCGGGAAAGCCGACGGCGTCGCCACCCTGGACCTGACCGGGGGCGCTCCGGAGCTCAACCCTTCGTTCCGGGACCTCGTGGCGGGCGCCGCCCGCCTCGGCAAGGAAGTGATCGTTCGCTGCAACCTGACGGTGCTCTTCGAACCCGGCATGGTGGACCTGCCCGGCTTCTACCGCGAGCACGACGTCCACCTGATCTGTTCACTTCCCTGCTACACGGCAGACAACGTGGACCGCCAGCGCGGGCGCGGCGTCTTCGGCAAGAGCATCGCGGCCCTGCAACGCCTCGGCGCCGTCGGCTACGGCCGCGGACAGGCCCGGCTCGACCTCGTTTACAATCCGCTGGGAGCCTTTCTACCCCCTCCCCAGGCCGAGCTGGAGGCGAAGTACCGCGAGGAACTCGACCGCCTCTTCGGCATCCGCTTCGACCGCCTCCTCACCATCACCAATCTGCCGGTGAAACGTTTCGCGGAGATGCTCGCGCGCAGCGGTGAGGACGAGCGTTACATGAGCCTGCTCGTCGCCCACTTCAACGCGGCCACGGTTCCCGAACTGATGTGCCGCTCCATGGTGAGCGTGGCCTGGGACGGGGCCCTGCACGACTGCGACTTCCACCAGATGGAGGGGATCCCGCTGGCCACGGAAGGCCGGGCCCACACGCTGTGGACCATCGACTCCTTCGCCGGGCTCGGCGGCGGCTCCATCGCCACCGCCCTCCACTGCTACGGCTGCACCGCGGGGGCGGGGTCGAGTTGCGGGGGTTCGCTCAGCGCCGACAGCGCGACGGCCATCGACGGCAACGCCAGGGATCGGAGCGTGAGCACTTCGGAGAAAGCCTCGAACACGCGGCGGGCCGTGGCCGAGTAGC
Organism: Binatia bacterium; assembly: GCA_046260515.1. GTDB lineage: Bacteria > Desulfobacterota > Binatia > UBA1149 > CAITLU01 > DATNBU01. The sequence goes on along the minus strand of JBHEPB010000257.1, from coordinate 4,308 downwards.
GCGCCTCGCCGGTGCGCTCGGCCAGGCGCACGTAGAGAGCGGCCGCCGCCGAGTTACCGCAGGGCACCGCGGTGTCGAGAGCGGGCTTGTAGCGGATCGGCAGCGGCGCGGCGTCGGCGCCGCTCAGGAAGAAACCTCCCGTCCCCTGGTGCTCGAAGCGCTCCGGCATGGCGTCGGCGATGGCGCGCGCGGCTTCCAGCCAGCGCCCCTCTTCCTTGCCCACGGCGCGATCGAGGTCGAGGTAGGCCAGCGCCAGCAGCGCGTGGTCGGCCAGGTAGCCGTCCGCGCAGCGACGGCCATCCGGCCAGGCGCAATGATAAACTCTTCCACCGTCGCGAAGGCGTCGATCCAGGGCGCCGGCCGCGCTGCGTGCGGCCTCGAGGTAGCGCGGCTCGCCGAGCACTTCGGCTCCGCGCACCAGGGCCGAGATCGCCAGCGCGTTGGCGTCGGCCAGCACCGTGTCGTCGCGATCCGCCGCGTGGACGGCGACGGCGCGATCCGCCGCGTACGTGGCGACGGCGCGATCCGCCGCGTACGCGGCGACGGCGAAGGATCCGTCGCCGAGGGCGAGGTCCTTCACGAGGAAGTCGAGGATGCGGCGAGCGCTCTCGCCGAGGCTCTTGCGCGTTTCCTCGCGACCACTGGCGCGGGCGGCGCCAAGAAAGGCCGAAGCCAGGGCCGCGTTGTCGGCGAGCATCTTTTCGGGAACGGGCTGCTTCCAGCCCGCCTGTTCGGCGTAACGGAAATAGCCGCCGCGCCCGGTGTCGGCCAGTTCGCTACGCACGAGCTTGTCGAGGGAAGTGACGGCCATCGCCAGCGCCTGCTCGTCACCGCCGCGGGCATGACGATCGACGAGGAATTCGAGAAGCGGCGCCCGCGGGAAGAGGGGCGGCTCCCCGAAGCTGCCTGCCTCGGCGTCGAAGGACTCCACCAGGGTGCCGCGCATGGACGCCGCCACCGCCGCCGCGTCCGGAAGGGGACCGGAGGTGTCGATGGCAGCCCGCGCCTCCATCTTCTCGGCGTTGAGCTCGGCTCTCTCGGCGATGGAGCCGCCTGCGATGCGGATGCGGCGGACCACCTGCCTCACCAGCTTGGGAAGTCCCGTGTCGCCGGGAGCGGCCGCGCCCCAGGAACGGGCATCGAAAGGCCTGCCGTCGGGGTGCAGGAAGGCGACGGCCGGCCAGCCGCCGCCGCCGGTGATCACCTGCGTGGCCCCCATCACGTAGGCGTCCACGTCGGGCCTCTCGTCGCGGTCCACCAGCACCGGAACGAAGTGAATGTTCACGTTGCGCGCGAAGCGGCGTTTGACCAGGGGCCCGAGGCCGAGTTCGCGGGAGGAGTCCGAGGACGCGAAGCCGGAGAGCACGAGGAGCGGCATCTCCAGGTCCTGGGCTTCGGCCAGGATCCCCGGCGACCAGGGTCGCCAATCGACGGCGTCGAGGGCGTGCTGGCGCGCGAAGGCGCTTGCTTCCAGGGCGAGACGGTTGCAGGCGCGCCGCTTGGACAGGAAGGCGCCGGAAGGCACGTCCACGGCTTCGATCCGTTCGCGCAGGTCCGCCGGCATCGCTTCGGAACCGGGAAGGGCGAGCGGGGCGACGCAGCGACGCGGCCCGGAGGCCTCGGGCGCGTGGGTCTTCTCGCGTTCGGAGCGGCAGGCGGAAAGCGAGGACGACCCGGCAAGGATCACGAGGGCCGCAACGGCAACCCTGAGGCGTGGACGATGGCGCAAGGATCGAAACATGTCGGTCGAGGCCGCCGCCGGGGGGGCGGCGGCCTCGACCATGTACCTCGCGGCGCCGGCGGTTTCGACCCGGCCGGGGCCGCGCCCTCTAGGGAAGGACCTCCTAGGCGAGGGCTCCCTGCATGTAGTCGCGAAGGAAGCGGATCTCGGTTTCCTTCTCTTCGTACTGGGCCTTGACCACGTCGCCGATGGAGACGATGGCCACCAGGCGGCGCTGCTCGATCACCGGCAGGTGGCGGATGCGGCGCTCGGTCATCACGCGCATCACGTAGTCGAGACTGTCGTCGGGAACGCCGATCACGACTTCCGGGGTCATCACTTCGCGCACTTTCATCTTGAGGGCAGCCTCGCAGTCCTCGCGGGCGCAAAGGCGCAGCACGTCCCTTTCCGAGACGATGCCCACCAGCGTGCCTTCCACGTCGAGGACGGGCAGGGCGCCGATGTTGTGGCGGCAGAGCAGCTGGATGACTTCGTGGACGGTGTGATCGGGGGAAGCGGTCTGCAGCGCCACCGGAGCGGATTTGCGGATATCGAGGATCTTCATCGACGTAGGCTCCTTCGTGTCTGCCTCCTCGCGGAGGGTGTCGCACCGGCCCCGCCCCCTTGCCTGCCCGCGCGCTCGAGCCATCTCTTAGGCATCACGAACAGGTCCGGTCAATGGCTCGAAGCGGGCACCATTCGGGCCCACTGCAGGCCCGCCCCTCCGGGTTGCCGTCCAAGTGGAAACTTGAAACATTGCCGCGCCGCGCCAGCGTCCCCTGTCGTCACCCGGACCTTGCCCATGCCCACACCCACTCGCGAAGCCTCCAAGCAGCCCGCTCCCGCGACGAGCCGCGGGTACGGGGGCCTGCGCGTGGTGACCTTCGAAAGCCGCCTCGCTTCCGACGCGGCCCGCCTCGTGCACCAGGCCGGCGGGGTGCCCATCTCGGCCCCCACCATGAAGGAAGTGCCCCTCGAATCGAACGAGGCCGCGTTCTCCTTCGCCGAGGCCCTGCTGAAGGGCGAAGTGGACATCGTCCTCTTCCTCACCGGCGTGGGGACGCGCACCCTGTTCGAAGCCTGGAAGACCCGCTTCGACATCGCCGCGCTGGCCGAGGCCCTGGCGCGGACCACCACGGTGGCCCGCGGCCCCAAGCCCGTGCAGGCCCTGCGCGAACTGGGCCTGCCCATCACCATCACGGTTCCCGAGCCCAACACCTGGCGGGAACTGCTGCAGACCCTGGACGAGGCCGCCGAGTCGGTGGACCTGAAGAACGCCCGCGTCGTCATCCAGGAGTACGGCGTCCCGAACGAAGAACTGGTGGCCGGACTCGTCGCGCGCGGCGCCGTCGTCACCCGCGTCCCCGTCTACCGCTGGGAGCTTCCCGACGACGTGAGGCCCCTGGAAGACGCCATCCGCCAGGTGCTGGCCCGCACGGTGGACGTCCTGCTCTTCACGAGCTCGAACCAGGTCTACAACCTGCTCGCGGTGGCGGGCCGCCTCGGGCTGGAAGATCGTTTCCGCGCGGCGGTGCGCGAGGTCGTGGTCGGTTCGGTGGGGCCGGTGTGCAGCGACACCCTCGGCCAGCTCGGGTTCCCGGTGGACTTCGAGCCCTCGCACCCCAAGCTCGGCACCCTCATCAAGGAAGGCTCGGAGCTGACGCCGGCCCTCGTCATCGCCAGGCGCGACCGCATGCGCGAAGCGGCACGCGTGACGGCAACAACGCGGCCGGCGCCTTCGGCCGACGCCGCGGCGGCCCTGCACGACAGCGTCTTCCTCAAGGCCTGCCGCCGCGAGCCGGTGCCCCACACTCCCGTGTGGCTGATGCGCCAGGCCGGCCGCTACATGCAGGAGTACCGCGAGGTGCGCGCCCGCGCCTCCTTCATCGAACTGTGCAAGACGCCGGAGCTGGCAGCCAAGGTGGCGGTGGATGCCCAGCAGCGCATCGGCGCCGACGCGGCCATCCTCTTCTCGGACATCCTGCTCATCCTGGAGCCCATGGGCCTCGGCCTCGAGTACGTGCACGGCGACGGCCCCAGCCTGACCAGCCTGGTGCGCGGCCCCGAGGACGTGGACCGCCTGCGCGACACGAATCCGGCCGAATCGCTTGCCTACGTGATGGACGCCGTGCGCCGCACGCGCGCGGAACTGGCGCCGGGCATCCCGCTGATCGGCTTCAGCGGCGCGCCCTTCACGCTGGCCTCCTACATCATCGAGGGCGGGGGCTCGCGCAATTACATCCAGACCAAACGTTTCATGTACGCCGACAAGGGCGCCTGGGACGCGATGATGGACCGCCTGGCGCGCGCCGTGGCCGCCTACCTGAACGCCCAGATCGAGGCCGGCGTCCAGGCCGTGCAGCTCTTCGACAGCTGGGTGGGCTGCCTGTCCCCTTCCGATTTCGCGACCTACGTGGCCCCGCACCTGCGCACCATTTCCTCAGCCCTGCCGAAGGACGTGCCGCTGATCCAGTTCGGCACCGACACGGCCACCCTGCTCGAACTCCAGGTGGAAACCGGCTGCTCCATCATCGGCGTGGACCACCGCGTGGAAATCGCCACCGCGTTCGAGCGCTTCCCCGGCGTGG
>JBHEPB010000251.1:0-10688 GCA_046260515.1 Binatia bacterium | reverse complement strand
GTTGAGAAGGGCGCGCGAACCGCCGTGTCCGTAAAGCCGGTCGCCCACGATGGGCGCTCCGAGGCCGAGGGGATGGGCGGCGTGGACGCGAAGCTGGTGGGTGCGGCCCGTGCGCGGGAACAACGCCACGCTCGTGAGTCGGCGCCCTGCCGCGTCCTCGAAGCGCCCGAGCACCTTCCAGTCGGTCACCGCCTTTCGCCCGTGCACGGGATCGACGATCTGCCGCGGCCTGTCCTCCACGTCCACGCGCAGGCCCAGTTCGATGGTCCCCGCTTCGCCGGCGACATCTCCTTCGACGACGGCGACGTAGCGCTTGTCCACGCGCCGCAAGAGAAACTGCTTCTGCAGGGCGGCGTGCGTAGCCTTGTCGCGGGCCACCACCATCAGGCCCGACGTGTCGAGGTCCAGGCGGTGCACCACCAGGACCTCGCCGTGGCTCTCACGCAGCCTGGTTGCCACGCAGTCGCCCGCGGCGTCACCGCGAGGCGGCACCGAGAGCAGCCCGGCAGGCTTGTCCACGACGAGAAGATGTTCGTCCTCGAAGACGACGGGCAGCGCGAGGCCCGAGGCATCGGGAATGGAAAAGCGGCGCGCCGGCGCCACGTCGAGCCCTTGCAGCATGAAGGCGAGCAGCGGGCCGCACTTGTCGCGACAGGCCGGATAGAACTGTCCGCTCGCGCGTCCGCCGGAGGCCGGCGCGGCGCCCCACCAGAACTCGGCCAGGGCCAGGGGCCTGAGGTCCGCGGCGTAGGCGAAGGCGAGAAGCTTGGGCGCGGCGCAATCTCCCGTTCCTCCGGGCGGTTCGCCCGGTGCGAACAACGCGCGCAGGGATCGAGTTTCGCCGCGCGCATTGGTGACCACGTAGGTGTCGTGGATCCTCTGCATGAGGCGCCGCGAGACCATGCGGCGCAGCCTGGCGTGGGCGGCCAGGCGGCGATCGAGGCGGTGGCACTCGGCTTCGACGGCCGCGCGTGCTTCGGCATGGGCCGCTTCGAGGCGGCGGCGATCGGCCTTGTCGCGGCGGCTCTGCTCAGCCAGGGCAAGCAGATCCCGCTCGCGAGGCCCGTCCGCAAGCGCCGCCCCGGCTTCGTGCGCCGCGAGCATTGCAACGCGCGATGCACGTCGTTGCGCACGACCGGCGGCGTGGGCGCCACGGAGTGCCGCCCGCTCCTCCTCCTGTCTCGCGACAAGTGCGGCAAGACGGGCGCGCGCCGCCGCCAGTTCCTCCGACTGCTCGAAAGCCTCGGCCCGCGCCGTCAGCAACTTGACGACACGTTCGCCCTCGGGTTCGAAGCCCTGCCGAGCCTCGCGATCGAAGATGGGCGGCACGAAGCCGGGCACGTCGAAGCGCCCCTCGATGGTCCCGGAAAAGGCGCGAAGAAAGCCGACCTCGCCCGAGGGCGACTCGGCAACGAGCACGCCGAACATCTTGCCGCCGTCGGGAAGGTGGAGAATGGACGCGGGCAGGCCCTCGCGCCCCGCAGCGAGCTCGGCCTGAAGCACAGCGGCTGCGCGCTGGGCCAGAGCCGACGGCCCGAGTTCATCGAAGGGGCTGGGAAAGGGCGCCGAAGCTTCCGGCCCTTCGTCCAGCCTTGTCCAGAACCGACCCACGAGGCGGAACTACCACGTTCGCGGGGCAGGTCCCCACGCGCGGACAGGCTTCAGGCCAGGCGGCCGCGGTGCTTCCACAGCAGCCAGGCCGAACCGCTCGACACGCCGATGGCGCTCACCAGGTAAGGCAGCGCGTAGATCAGCGGAGCGTCGGCGCCCTCGGGCTTGCGCACCGTCCAGAGCACGAGGTTGACGATGACGTAGGCCGCGTAGGCGACACCGATCTTCAGGGCCAGGCGCCTCTCCGACCAGATGGCCGCCGCATACGTCGCAAGGATGGCGGCGAAGGTGACCGCTGCGATGGTGTTGGGCATGCCCGCCAGGCGCTCGCCCAGGAATACGAAGCCCACCTCGCTGGTGTAGGCAAAGGGCTTGAGCGCGTTCGACAGGGCCATCAGCGCGAAGAGCAGCGCAAAGGATCGCAGCAGCAGGCGGCCCGGCGCGGCGTCGCGCTCGGCGAAGCCGGCCTTCTTCATCGCGTAGACGGCACCCCAGGCGCCGCCGAGGGCGAAGATGGTGTAGGCGATGCCGAAGACGACCGCGTTGCCGGTGGGAGCGGGCGACCTCAGCGTGAAGAGAAAGAGGTTGGCGACCACGTAGGCGCCGTAGGCGATGCCGAGGGGAAGGGCCGCCGCCTTCTCCTTCCACAGGTTGGCGGCGTAGCACAGGAGGAAGACCCCGAAGCTCCAGGCGGCGATGAGGTTGGGCATGCCCCCGAGTCGGCGGCCGAAGAATACGAAGCCCTGGTCGCTGGTGTACTCCATGGGCTTGAGGAAGTTGGAGACCGCCAGCAGGGCGAAGAGCACGGCGAAGGCGCGGATGGTCGTCATGCAAAGGTTGTAGCCCGCCGCCCTCCGACGGGGAAGCCCGGCGAGCAGGCCCAACCAAAAGGAGGACCGCCGGCGGTTGCGTTGCACGGGCTTCCTGCCGAAGATTCGCGCCCCATGCCCACCACGCGCTTTTCCACTTCCCTCCCCGCCCTGACCCTGTCAGTCCTGACCGCAGTGACCACCCTCACGGCAGCCGGGCAGGCCGAGGCCTTCTCCATCGACGACGTCACGGCCCGCGCCGAGGCCCTCTCCAGGGAGGAGTACACCGACCACCGCGCCTCGGTGCCCAAGTGGATGCTCGTAGGCTCGATGAGCTACGACCAGTGGCGCGACATCCGCTTCAACCCGGAGCGCTCGCTGTGGCGCAAGGAGGGCCTGCCCTTCCAGCTCCAGTTCTTCCACCCCGGCCTCTACTACGACCGCACCATAGCGGTGCACACGGTGGACGGCTCCGGCCCGCGTCCCCTGCCCTTCGACATCCAGTCCTTCGATTACGGCAAGAACGACTTCGCCTCGCGCATTCCCAAGGACGTCGGCTACGCCGGCATCCGCGTGCACGCGCCGCTGCGCAACCCCCAGTACTTTGACGAGCTCATCGTCTTTCTCGGCGCCACCTACTTCCGCGGCCTCGGGCGCGACAACGTGTACGGGTTGTCGGCCCGCGGCATCGCCGTCAACACGGTGGACCCGGGCGGCGAGGAGTTTCCCCACTTCGCCGAGTTCTGGATCGAGACCCCGGCCACCGACGCGAAGAACCTGGTGGTCCACGCGCTGATGGAAGGCCCCAGCATCACCGGCGCCTACCGCTTCGACATCCAGCCCGGCGAGAAGACCGTGGTCGGCGTGGAAGCGCGGCTCTTTCCGCGCAAGCCCATCAAGAAGCTCGGCATCGCGCCGCTCACCAGCATGTTCTTCTTTGGCGAAAGTTCGCGGCGGCGCTTCGATGATTTCCGTCCCGAGGTCCACGACTCGGACGGGCTGCTGCTTCATTTCGACAGCGGCGAGTGGCTGTGGCGTCCGCTGGACAACCCCGTGCACGTGAGCGCCAGCGGCCTGGCGATGAAGCACCCGCGCGGCTTCGGGCTGCTGCAGCGCGACCGCGCCTTCGCCAATTACCAGGACCTGGAGACCCGCGAGGAGCTGAGGCCGAGTGCCTGGGTGGAACCGCGCGGCGACTGGGGCAAGGGGCGCGTGGAGCTGGTGGAGATCCCGTCCGACACCGAACTGGTGGACAACATGGTGGCCTACTGGGTTCCCGACGAAGCAGTGAAGCCGGGCAAGCGATTCGACTTTTCCTACAACGTCTCCTTCTACATGGACGACGCGAGCCAGTCGCCGGGAGGTCGCGTGCTGGCCACGCGCCAGGACGGCGGCGCCAAGGGCGACACCAACCGCTTCGTCCTCGACTTCGGCGGCAAGGAACTGAACGCGCTTCCCGACGACAAGGCGCCGCAGGCGGAGATCTCGCTCGCGCCCGCCGCGGCCGGGGAACTCCTCGATCACTACGTGGTGAGGAATCCCGACACCGGCGGCTGGCGCCTGTCCTTTCAACTGACGCGGAAGACCGACGCGCCGATCGAACTGAGGGCCTTCCTCAAGAAGGGAAAGGCGGCGATGACGGAGACCTGGTCCTACGCGCTGATCAAGTAGGCTCGCCGACGCCGCTCGGCGCCGGCGCCGGGCGACGGTAGACTTCGACCGACTCGAAGAGGCCGGCGCCGTCGCGTGTCCCTTCGGTGAAGCGGCAGCGCACGATGCCGAAGGTCCAGCGCGCCAGGATGCCCTCTCCAAGAAGGCGCCACACCGGCACGCGGGCCAGCACCTCGGCGGACTCCAGCACGGCGCCGACCGGCGTTCCCGGCACGGCGCGGATCATGCCGAGGCGGCCGGCCCCTGCGTCCATCGTGAGGGTGGCCTCGCTGCCCTCGCCGCTTCGTTCCACGAGTACCTCGCCGCCTTCTTGCGTGCAGGCCAGCCTCAGGCGGCTTCTGGCGGCGGTGCCGGCGCCGCGGCCGCCGCGGTCGAGGAAGGCCACGGTGTCCACTTCGAGTTCGACCGTGCCCGCGCGAACCTTGCCGCGCAGGCGGCCATGGGTGGCCGTCGTCGCCTCCAGGCTGAGCGTCACCTCGGCATCCACCAGTCGGGAGGAGGCCAGGCCGCTTTCGAGATCCAGGTAGGCTTCGTGAGTGGGGTAGCGGATCATCGGCGCACGCAGCTCGATGACGATCCTTCCGTTGCTCTCCTCCACCTGCCAGGTGAAGCCTTCGAGGCCGTAGCGGCCGCCCTCGCCCTTCCACTCGCCTTCGCCGACCAGCAGCATCATCGAGCCGTCGGTGCAGACGAGGGAGAAACGTGCGGTCATCGAGTGAGGGCCGGTGGCCTCGACGCCGCAGAACAGCGCGACGGTGCCGTCGGCGTCCAGAAGGGCCTGCAGGGCGAAGCCGGGCTCCAGCTCCGCGCCGGCCCCGGCGGCGACGGGTGCCAGCCTCCACCCGCACTCGCTGCGCGGCACGGGCACGATGTCGGCCTCGTCGTCGAGCACGGCGGCTTCCTCGTCGGGAAGCGGGCCTTCCACTTCCAGCGGCTGAACGAGATCGCGGTCCGCGTTGCGGCTACGATTCGTGTTGCTGTCGCGGTCCATGTTGGCATCGCGGTTCGTGTTGCTGTCGCGGTCCACGCCGGCATCGCGGTTCGTGGTGCTGTCCCGGTCCGCGCTGCCGTCGTCGGCCGCCACGCCGATGGTCGAAAGCGCGTCAACAAGCCCTTCCACGAGGGCGGCGCGCGACGCTCCCGGCCAACGCAGGGGAATGCCGAGTTCCAGTTGCGCGGCATCGACACGCCCCGCGGCGGCAAGCCGTCCGAGGGTGGCGACATCTTCGTGCTCATGGCCCGCGTGGCGCCCGCTGAAGAGCTGGGCCGCGTTGTCGCGTCCGCTCGCCGTGTAGCGCCTCCCGATGGCCGCGCTGATGCCCCGCGTCGCCAGCTCGCGTTCGATGGCCGCAATGGTCGTGTCGTAGCGCCGGCGGCTGAGCACCGGGAAGCGGCCGGTCAGACGCCCGCCGCGGCGCTTCAGGCCGATGCCGATGTCGCAGCAGGGAACCACCATGTTCCAGCCGTGGACGAAGAGCACCAGCGGGACTTCCTCGCGTTCCTGACCTTGCCAAGCCGGTGCGCCCTGCGAAGCCGCTTCAATCGCGGCCGCCAGCAGGGTGAGCACCGCCGGTGCGCGCAGGGACAGGTGGGAGATGCGGTTCAGGTCGATGTCGTTGCGGTCGAGCCCGTGGTTGACGATGGCGTGGGCGTCCAGCCTTTCGGCCAGCTCCCAGGCGATGCCCGCGGTGTGAAGGTCGTTGACGCTGTCGCCGCGGCGGATGGGACGACGACGAAGGCCGCCGTGTGGAGCGACGAAAACCAGAGGCCTGCTCCCCTCGCGCAGCGCGAGGTAGTCCGGCACCTCGAGGCCTGCCGCCCACGCCACGCCGGCGGCGCCTTCTCCGGCCGGGAATCCGCCCTCGCCGGAGCCTGGCCGGGAGTTCACGCGACCGCACCCGGCGTTCGCGCCCGAACGATGCGGCCGGCCAGCCAGGCGCCGACCGCGGACACCAGCATCAGCACCACCGGAACGAGCATGGCCGTCCTCAGGCTGCCGGTCGCGTCCGAGACGGCGCCGATCAGGAAGGGACCGAGGGCAGCGCCGGCTCCCGCGAGGAAGAGCATGTGCACGGCAAAAGTGAGGCCCAGCCTTCGCTGGGGAACGATCTCGGCAACGATGGATTGCAGGTTGGGAAGAGCCGCGAAGATGGCGAAGGGCCCGATCACGGCGGCCGCGATGAGCAGGGCGTGGGGCAGGTCGAGCAGCGTCAGCAGCACGGCCGGCGCGACCACCAGGGCGAAGACCGAGGAAACCTGCAGTTGTCCGGCAAAGCGGCGCTTGCGAGCAGCGTCTCCCAGCCTTCCGCCGATGAGGCTGCCGGCGACGCCGCCGAAGAGCTGGGCGACGCCGAACAGCGCGCCGATTCTTTCCACTTCGAACCCGAGTTCGCGCTCGAAATAGGCCGGGGCCCAGGCCGCCCAGCCGAGGCCGCCGGCCATCATGATCAGTCCCGTCGTCCACACGGCCAGCAGTCGCACGTCCTTCAGCGCGTCGGTGACGATGGAAAGCGGCGGATCGTGCAGCTGGGCGAGGTCGGCTTCCGACCGCTTCGGTTCGATCATCACCAGCAGCAGCGGAATGAAGAGGAAGCCGCAGGCGCCGTAGAGAAAGAACACCTGGCGCCAGCCGATCACCGACACCAGCCAGCCGCCGAGGCCGATGCCGAGGCCGCCGCCAAGAGCGGTGGAGGCTCCGATGAGGCCGATGGCGCGGCCGCGGCGCTCGGCCGGAAACGCGTCGGCCAGCAGCGACATCGCGCAGGGGTAGAGCGAGGCCTCGCCGATTCCGGTGACGAAACGCGCCGCGAACAGGCTCCAGAAACTGGTGGCCAGGCCGCTGACGGCCGTCGCCAGGCTCCAGGAAACCAGTCCGAACAGGATGACGATCTTGCGCGAGTTGCGGTCGGCGAGGTAGCCGAACACGAAGGCCGCCACAGCGTAGATGAGGGAGAAGGCGAGCCCGCTGATGACGCCGAGCTCGGTGTCCGAGAGGCCGAGCTCGGCCTTGATGGATGGAACGAGGATGGGCACCACCTGGCGGTCGGCCCAGTTGATGGCGTTGACCAGGGTCAGCGTGATCAGCAGGTAGAAGGGACGCGCCCTCCAGGAGTCTTGCCGGGACTCCTGCCAGGAGTCCTTGGTCATCGGTAGAACTTCCCTCGGTCGGGCTTCTGCCTGGCGCCGAAGGCGCGACCGAGTTCCTTGCTCTCCTCGCTGCGGTAGTAGTTGGGGGTCAGCAGGTCCAGGGCCACGCGCGACAGGCCGGCCACGCCGCTGTGCCTGGCGTGGAAGGACGACTTCACGGCGGCCAGGGCCTGGGGGCCGCGGTCGGCGAGTTCCTCGCAGGTCGCGGCGACGCGCGCCTTCAGCTCGGCAGCCGGGACCACCTCGTTGATGAGGCCCATCGCCAGGGCTTCGGGCGCCGAGTACTTGCGATTGAGCATCCAGATCTCTTTCGCCTTCTTGCGGCCGACGGCTTCTTCCAGGTACCAGGTGCCGAAGCCGGCATCGAAGCTGCCCATCATGGGGCCCACCTGGCGGAAGGTGGCGGTGTCGGCAGCGATCGTCAGGTCGCACATCAGCGCCAGCACGTTGCCGCCGCCCACGGCGAAGCCGTTCACCATGGCGATCACGGGCTTGGGCGTCTTGTCGATGAGGTCGTAGAGATCGACCACGGGGAAGACGTTGCCGTAGTGGATGCGGTCGTCGTGCTCTTCGCCACTGTGGTCGTGGTCGCCGCCGATGCAGAAGAAGCGGCTCCCGGCGCCGCTGATCACCACCGTGCGGATCTCTGCGTCGCGGCGCGCCGCCTCCAGCGCGTCGATCATCTCGTGCACCGTCTGCACGCGGAAGGCGTTGCCCTTGGCCTCGCGGTTGATCGTGATCCACGCGACCCCCGCCTCGCTCTCCACCAGAATGTCGTCAAAGCCCATCGTCTCTCCTCCGAAAGTTGGGAACGGAATCCCCGGAAACCCGGGACAGGTACAGGTTTCCGCAGGAAACCTGTACCTGTCCCGGGTTTCCGGGTTATCCGTCGAAGCGGGGGGTGCCGGTGCGGGCGTTGACGCCGCCGTCGGCGACGAGGATGGCGCCGGTCACGTAGGATGCCTCGTCGGAGGCGAGGAAGGTGGCCACGGCCGCGATCTCGTCCGGGTCGCCGATTCGCTTGGCCGGGATCTGCCGCGCGAAGGCTTCCTCGCCGCCCGGGATGGCGCCCAGCCACGCGTGCAGGGGAGGCGTGGCGATGGGTCCCGGGCAGATGCAGTTGACGCGCACGCCGAGGGCCGCGTTCTCGACCGCCGCCGTCTTGGTCAGGTTGATCACCGCCGCCTTGGCGGCGCCGTAGGCTCCCAGCATCACCTCGCCGCCGAGGCCTGCGCCGGAAGAGATGTTGAGGATGCTGCCGGAGCCCTGGGCGATCATCTTCTGCAGGGCGGCGCGCACCCCGAAGAACACGCCGTCGAGGGTCACCGACATCACGCGCCGCCAGTCGGCGTCGCTGGTTGCCGCCACGGGCGCCCCATGGGGAGCGGCCGCGTTGTTCATCAGGATGTCGATGCTGCCGAAGCGGCGGACAGCCTCCTCGATGAGGGCGTCCACCTCCGCCGAAACCGAGACGTCCACCCGGAGGGCAAACGCGCGACCACCGATCTCGGTGATCTCGGCCGCGACCGCCTCGGCCCCTTCGGCCGAGATGTCCGCCACCACCACGGCGGCCCCCTCGGCGGCAAAGCGCAGGGCCGTGGCCTTGCCGATGCCCGAGGCCGCTCCCGTCACGACTGCGACTTTTCCTTTCAGACGCCCTGCCATGGAAATCCTCCGTGCTGCCTTCCGCGGCCCCTGCGGCGATCTTGCACCGTAGCGGCCTTCCCGGATGTGCCCGATCCGCAACGCGAACCCGCCCTGCGCGACCCGATTCTCCCGCGCCTATCTTCTCCGCGCACCCATTCCCACCCGGCGCAGTGCGAGCCGGGTGCGGGAGTTCCCATGGCGCCCCCCTTGCACCTTGCTCCGCCGCCCGTGCCCGCTACCATCCGCGTCCCTTGGCCGGCTCCAGTCTCCTCCTCCTCCTCGACGACATCGCGAGCCTGCTCGACGATGTTGCCGTCCTCACCAAAATCGCGACGAAGAAGACCGCCGGCGTGCTCGGCGACGACCTCGCCCTGAATGCCGAGCAGGTCGTCGGTGTCCGCCCCGAGCGCGAACTGCCCGTGGTGCTCGCCGTCGCCCGCGGCTCGGTGATCAACAAGATGATCCTGGTGCCCGCCGCATTGGCGATCAGCGCCGTGGCCCCCTGGCTCGTCGTGCCGCTGCTCATGATCGGCGGCGCCTTCCTCTGCTACGAAGGCTTCGAGAAAGTCGCGCACAAGGTTCTCCACCGAGGCTCCGACGACGAGCAGCACCGCGCCGAACACCTCGAGGCCGTGGCCAACCCCGTGGTGGACCTCGTGGCCTTCGAGAAGGACAAGATCCGCGGCGCGATCCGCACCGACTTCATCCTGTCGGGCGAGATCGTCGTGATCACCCTCGGCACCGTGGCAGCCTCCCCCTTCGGCACGCGCGTCGCCGTGCTGAGCGCCATCGCCGCGATCATGACCGTGGGCGTGTACGGGCTGGTGGCGGCGATCGTAAAACTGGACGACCTGGGCCTTCACCTCGTGAAGAACCCGGGCGTGAAGCGCCGCATCGGGCTCGGCATCCTCGCCGCTGCGCCGTGGTTGATGAAGGGCCTGTCCGTGGCGGGCACGACCGCCATGTTCCTGGTGGGCGGCGGCATCCTCGTGCACGGCATCCCGCCTCTTCACCACTTGGTCGAACACTTTGCGGAGGGACACGGCGGGGCCCTCGTCGCGACGATACTCAACGCCCTGGTCGGCATCGTCGCCGGCGGCGTGCTGGTGGCAGCCGTCTCGTCAGCGAAGAAGCTCAGGCCGGCGAGGGCCTGAGCACACGTCTCAATTTCTCGCGCGGCTCGCGAGGCCGCCAAGAAACAGCAGCAGCATGGCGCCCCCGATGGCGATGGCCATGCTGCGCAGGTCGAACCCGCCGACGTCGCCGAAACCAAGGAACTGCGTGCTCAGGTAGCCGCCGACCATGGCGCCCACCACCCCAAGGGCCGTGGTGAAGATGAGGCCTCCCCCCTGGCGCCCCGGCATGATCCACTTGGCCATCACTCCTGCGATCAGGCCGAGAATGATCCACGACAGAATTCCCATGACGGTTTACCTCCAGGTTCGAACGTTGGGGTTGGAATGCGGCCGGACCGGCGGCCGCGCAGGAACAGATGTTACACCGATACCGACGGCGCGATAGCCCGGACTGCACACTGCGGCGGGCCGGGGGGCGGGCCGTCCTTCGCAAAGCGCCGCTTCGCTTCAGGGAGCCGCGGTCGCCGCCAGCTTGCGGCATTCCTCCGGCAGGTCCGAGACCGACAGCGGTCTGCCCGCCGGTCCGGGTTTCGGGTGAAGCACGGCGGACGAGAACCAGTAGTCCAGGTCCTTGCCGCAGCCTTCGTCCGCGGGCGGAGGCGCCTGGTCCTTGCAGCCGGCTTCTCCGGCCGGGCAGGCCAGGCGGATGTGGAAGTGGTAGGTGTGG
>JBHEPB010000249.1:0-5423 GCA_046260515.1 Binatia bacterium | reverse complement strand
GTCGCCATCGATCCGGTGGTTGTCCAGAACATGGGCGTCCGCACCACCCCCGCCATCGAAGGGCCGCTGCGCCGCGAGGTGAGGGTGGCGGGATTCGTGGAGGAGGCCGAGCCGCTGATCCGCGACATCAACCTGAGGG
Source organism: Binatia bacterium (assembly GCA_046260515.1). Classification (GTDB taxonomy): domain Bacteria; phylum Desulfobacterota; class Binatia; order UBA1149; family CAITLU01; genus DATNBU01. Next base: position 5,284 of record JBHEPB010000249.1, on the reverse strand, counting down.
TGTCGGGCTGGATCCGCCGCCTTTACGCCCACACCGAAGGCCTGCACGTGGCCAAGGGCGATCCCCTCTTCGACCTCTACAGCCCGGAGATCCAGGTCGCGGTCGAGGAGCTCATCGCGCTGCGCAAACGCCGCGAAGCCCCTGGCGGCCGCGATGCAAGTCTGGACTCGCTGCAGGCTGCTACCCGCCGCAAGCTCGCCCTCTTCGACATCGACGAGGCCGAGATCGCCAGGCTCTCACGCCTCGACCGCGCGCCCGACAGCATCGTCTTCCGCAGTCCCATCTCCGGCGACGTCACCGAGAAGCCCGTCGTGGACGGCTCGGCCGTCTCGGCGGGCGAGAAGGTGCTGCGCATCGTGGACCACTCCACCGTCTGGATCGACGCCCGCGTCCACGAGCAGGACATTGCGCTGGTCTCGATCGGCCAGCGCATCGAGGCGCGCCTGACGGCCCAGGCCGACAAAGTCTACGCCGGCGAAGTCGTCTTCATTCATCCTCATCTGGACGAGACTACGCGCACCGCCAGCGTGAGGCTGGCCGTTCCCAATCCCAACGGGCTGTTGAGGCCCGGCATGTTCGCCACCGTGGTGCTGCGCGCGGAGCTGGCCCCTTCGGCGGTGCTGGTGCCCCGCGAAGCCGTCATCGACACCGGCGACCGCAAGGTAGCCTTCGTGGTGGGCAGCGACCCGGGCCATTTCGAGCCCCGCCACGTGACGACGGGTTGGATCGCCGAGGGCGGCAACGTGCAGATCCTCGAAGGCCTCGAGGCCGGCGAGGAAGTGGTGGTGAGCGGCCAGTTCCTCCTCGACGCCGAAAGCCGCCTCCAGGATGCCCTGAGGAAGTTCATCGCGCAGAGGGCCAGCGGCGCGGCCGCATCTTCGACACCGCCCGCCGGCAACGCTGCGCCACCGCCGGCCGTCGCACCACCCGCGGCCCACCAGCACTGAGGAGGGGAGACATGATCGCTCGCCTCATCGCGCTCTGCGTCCACAACCGCCTCCTGGTGCTGATGATGACGGCCGTGCTGGTCGGCCTCGGCATCTGGAGCGCTTCCAACATCCGGCTCGACGCCATTCCCGACCTCTCCGACGTGCAGGTCATCGTCGTCACCGAGTACCCGGGCCAGAACCCCGAGGTCGTGGACGACCAGGTCACCTACCCGCTCACGACGGCGATGCTCAGCGTGCCCGGATCCACGGTGGTGCGCGGCTTCAGCATGTTCGAGTTGTCGTTCGTGTACGTGCTGTTCGAGGACGGCACCGACATCTACTGGGCCAGGAGCCGCGTGCTCGAGTACCTGAACTTCGCGCGCGACCGCCTTCCCGACGGCGTGGAGCCCAAGCTCGGGCCCGACGCCACCGGCGTGGGCTGGGTCTACCAGTACGTGCTCTACCCCGGTTACTACTGCGCCGAGCATCCGCGCGGCATCTGGCGCGAGCGCGGAAGCAGCGAGGCCGGACCCTGGTACGCCTCGACCGCCGAAGCTCCCGAGGACGTGCGCAGCCGACTCGAACGCGTGCGCGCCTTCGAGAAGCCGGGCGATTGTCCCCTCGGCGGCAAGCCCCTGGTTGCCGCGGGTTACGACCTGGCCGGCCTTCGCAGTCTTCAAGACTGGTACCTGCGCTATCCGCTGACGGCCGTCGAGGGCGTCTCGGAAGTGGCCACCATCGGCGGCTTCGTGCGCCAGTACCAGGTGGTGCTCGATCCGCTTCGCCTGCAGGCCTTCGAGCTGTCCGTGAGCGACATCGCCGAAGCGCTGCAGCGCTCCAACAACGACGTCGGCGGCTCGGTGGTCGAGATGTCCGAGCACGAGTACATGGTGCGCTCGCGCGGCTACCTGAAGGGCGTGGCCGACATCGCCGACGTGCCGGTGGGAGTGGGCGAACGGGGAACACCGATTCTCCTCGGCGAAGTCGCCGCCATCGAAGTGGGCGGCGAGGCGCGGCGAGGCGTCGGCGAGTACAACGGCACCGGCGAGGCCGTAGGCGCCGTGGTCATCGCCCGTTTCGGCGAGAACGCCTACAAGGTGATCCGCGACGCCAAGGCCAGGCTCTTCGAGCTGGAAGACGGCCTGCCCCCGGGCGTCTTCGTGCTTCCCACCTACGACCGCTCCGCCCTCATCGAGAGGTCCGTGACGACCCTGCGCGACACGCTGGTCGAGGAGATCCTCGTGGTCGGCCTCGTCTGCATCGCCTTCCTCCTGCACGCGCGCAGCGAGCTGGTCGCTGTGTTCGTGGTGCCCTCGGGCGTGCTGGTGGCCCTGCTGGTGATGCACCTGAGCGGCATCAACGCCAACATCATGTCGCTCGGCGGTATCGCCATCGCCATCGGCGTGATGGTGGACGCTTCCATCGTGATGGTGGAGAACGCCCACAAGCACCTCGACCGCGAGGAGGAAAGGCTGCGCCTTGCCGCGAAGGAAGGCCGCATCGAAACACCACGGCCGCGCACCGAGATCATTCTGGAAGCCGCCCAGGAAGTGGGGCCCACCCTCTTCTTTTCGCTGGCCATCCTCACCGTCAGCTTCCTGCCGGTGTTCGTTCTGGGCGGCGAGGCCGGTCGCCTCTTCCGTCCCCTGGCACTGACCAAGACCCTGGCGATGGCCGCGTCCTGCTTCCTGGCCGTCACGGTGATCCCGGTGCTGATGTGCTACCTGATCACCTCGCGCGTTCTGCCCATCGCGTGGGGCCGCCGCCGCAACACGGCGATCACGGTGGCGGCCATGCTGGTGCCCGCCCTCATGATCTACCTGGTCGCCGGGCACTTCGAGGCCACCGAAGGCATGCGCCACTGGCTGGCCCTGGCCTGGGCGCTGCTCGCCGGCATGCTCCTCATCCCGCAGCGCATCATCCACGAGGATCGCAGCCCCATCAGCCGTGTGCTGCAGGCCCTGTACAACCCGGTGTTCCGCATCGCGATGCGCAACGGTCGCATCGTGCTCGGCATCGCCCTGCTGGCCATGCTGTCCACGGCCTGGCCAGCCATGCGCCTGGGCACCGAGTTCATGCCGCCGCTGGACGAAGGCGACCTCCTCTACATGCCCACCACGGACCCGAGCGTCAGCATCACCAAGAGCAAGGAGATCCTCCAGCAGACCAACAAGCTGATCCGCACCTTCCCCGAGGTGCGCTCGGTGCACGGCAAGATCGGCCGCGCCGACACGGCCACCGATCCGGCGCCCCTGTCGATGATCGAAACCGTGGTGCAGCTGGAAATCGACAAGTCCAAGTGGCGCCAGCGCAGCCTCGGGCGCTTCTTCGCCGAGTGGCCGGCGTGGATCCGCGATCCCCTGGCCCGGCTGTTGCCCCTGGCCAGGCCCATCACCACCGACGAGTTGAAGGAAGGCTGGCAGGACGCCGACGGGACCATGCACTCGGGCCTCAACTCCATCGTCTCGCTGCCCGGCGTCGCCAACGCCTGGCCCTACCCCATCGAAAGCCGCATCAACATGCTGGCCACCGGCATCAAGACGCCGGTGGGCATCAAGGTGCTGGGGCCGGACCTGGCCACGCTCGGCGAGTTGGCCGAGAGCGTGGCCAACGCGATGCGCGACATCGACGGCACCATCAGCGCCTACCCCGAGCGCACCTTCGGCGGCTACTACCTCGACTTCGACATCGACCGCGTGGAAGCCGCGCGCTACGGGCTCACCACCGGCGACGTGCAGGATGTCGTGCAGACCGCCATCGGCGGCATGAACGTGACGTGGACCGTGGAAGGGCTCGAGCGCTATCCCCTCAACGTGCGCTACGCCCGCGAACTGCGCGACGACCTGCCGGCCCTGGCCGCGGTGCTGGTGCAGACGCCGGCGGGAGCCCAGGTCCCCCTCGGCCAGCTCGCGCGGCTGGCGATCCACCCCGGGCCGCCGATGATCAAGTCCGAGAACGCCCAGCCCACGGCCTGGGTGTACGTGGACATCTCCGGCCGCGACCTCGGCGGTTACATCGCCGAAGCGCGGCGCGTGGTGGCCGAGCAGGTGCCGCTGCCGGCCGGATACACGCTGCTGTTCTCCGGCCAGTTCGAGTTCTGGGAGAAGACGCTGCCGCGCCTCATCGCGGCCGGCGTGCTCACGCTCTTCGCGATCGTGCTGCTGCTCTATATGTCCACGGGCAGCTGGCTGCGCGTGGGCATCGTGATGCTGGCGGTGCCCTTCAGCCTCATCGGCGCCTTCTGGCTGCTGTGGCTGCTCGACTACAACCTGTCGCTGGCCGTCGTGATCGGCATGATCGCGCTGGCCGGCCTCGACGCCGAAACCGGGCTGGTGATGCTGCTCTACCTGGAGAAGAGCTACGACCGCTTCGTCGCCGAGGGCCGCCTGCGCTCGCCCGAGGACCTGTGGAACGCCGTCCACGACGGAGCCGTCCTGCGCATCCGGCCCAAGGCGATGACGGTGGCCACCACCTTCATCGGACTGGCGCCCCTGCTGTGGGCCGAGGGAACCGGCGCCGACGTGATGCGTCGCCTGGCGGCTCCCATGATCGGCGGCCTGCTGGTGAGCTTCGCGATGGAACTCGTCGTTTATCCGATCCTCTTCTACCGGGCGCGGGCCTGGCAGTGGCGCGGGCGCTGGCAGCCGGGCGACGGGTCCCGGGCGCCCGAACGAGCGTGACCAAGCCGGGGGACGCAGGGCCGACGCTGCGTCCCCCGGCCCCGGAAGGCATCCCCAATTTGCCGCGCGAGGCTGCCCGCCCTAGGCTCCCGCCCAGCGTGCCTTCCACGATATCGACTTTCCCTCTTCTGCCGCCTTCCGATCGCCGCCGAGCCGGCGGTTCCCGTCGGGCGGTTCTCGTGCTGCTGACCACCGGCCTTGTGCTGCTGCCGGCCGCCGGCGCTCTCGCCCAGGCCACCCAGTCCCAGCCGCCGTCCCAGCGCACGCATCCCGCCGTCGAGCGCTACAACCGCACCGCCAAGGGCGCGAACGTGGAGGAATGGAAACGGCGCCTGAGCGAGCCCGACGTGCGCACCCGGCTCGACGCCGTGGATTCGCTGGGAACCAAGGGCGGCGACGAGGCCATCCGGCCCCTCATCGAGGCCACGGCCGACGCCGACTACCGCGTTCGGACCCGCGCCATCGACTTTCTGGGAACGCTGAGGGCGCTGGAAGCCACGCCCGTCCTCATGCAGCTCCTCTTCCTCACCGACGTCGGCCGCGAAGAGAAGCTTCGGTCCCTGACCGCCCTCGGCCGCATCGCGGACCCGGCCACCAGCGACCGCCTGGTCGCCTATGCCGCCACCATCGGCGACAACGACTTGGCCTGCCGGGCCGTCCACGCCCTGGGCGAGA
>JBHEPB010000244.1:0-6089 GCA_046260515.1 Binatia bacterium | reverse complement strand
GTCCGCATCCCCGCCGCTGCCGTCGAGCTGGCCGGCGACCTCGTGCTCCCGGAGGACGCCTTCGGGATCGTGCTGTTCGCGCACGGCAGCGGCAGCGGCAAGGGCAGCCCGCGCAACCGCGCCGTCGCTGCCTTCCTGCACGAGGCCGGCCTTGCCACACTGCTGGTCGATCTCCTTACCGAGGAGGAAGCGGCCATCGACGACAGCACGGCCGAGCACCGCTTCGACATCGACCTGCTGGCGGAGCGCGTCGGGAAGGCAGCGGAATGGCTGGCAGCAGCCCCTGAGACGAGACAACTGGCCCAGGGCTACTACGGCGCCAGCACCGGCGCGGCGGCCGCCCTGGTCGCCGCAGCGGAGCATCCCGAGTTGGCCCGGGCCGTGGTTTCCAGGGGCGGACGGCCGGATCTTGCGGACGCGGCCTTGCCCCGAGTCCAGTCCCCGACCCTTCTCATCGTCGGCGGCGACGACACGACGGTGCTCGACCTCAACCGGCGGGCCCTGGCTGCGATGCACTGCAGGAAGAAACTCGAAATCATCCCGGGAGCCACACATCTCTTCCCGGAGCCGGGCGCCATGTCTGCCGTCTCGCGCCTTGCACGTCGATGGTTCGTGGAGCACCTGGGAGTCCCGGGGGCCTCTAACTCCTGAGTCCCGGCCGCGCGGCTGCCGGCAACGATTCCGGAAAAAGTGCGTCCCCGCCCTTGCGCTCCGGCCGATGCGCCCCACTCTCTGGGCGTGAGAACACTCGAGTCGGATATCGGTGCGCCCGCCGAGGGCGCGACGCCCGGGAGTGCCCGCGGGTCCGAGCCGCTTCGGCCCCTGCCCGCGGACGCCCTCATCGTCATTCCCCTGCGCAACGCCGTGCTTTTCCCCGGCGTTGTCTCCCCGCTCGCCATCGGTCGCAGTTCGTCGGTGGCGGCCGCCCGCGAAGCCGCACGGGTCGGCGGGAGAGTCGGCTTCCTCCTGCAGCGCGACCCCGAGAAGAACGAGGTCGGCCCGAGCGACCTCCACGAGGTGGGCACGGCCGGACAGATCGGGCGCATGGTCGCGGCCGGGGAAGCCTCCCATCACCTGGTGGTCCAGGGGCACGACCGCTTCCGCGTCCTCGAGTTCCTCGAAGGCTGGCCCTTCCTCGTCGCGCGCGTCGAGACGGTGGAAGCCGCCGAGCCGGATTCGTCGGCCAGCGATCCCGACCTGGAAGCCCGCTTCCTTCAGCTGAAGGAGCAGGCTGTCGAGGCCGTCCACCTGTTGCCCGGCGCGCCGGAGGAACTGGCGGCCGCCGTGCAGGCCATGGAGTCGCCGGGTCTGCTTTGCGACGTGATCGCCAACCTGCTCGACGTGAGGACCGAAGAAAAGCAGGAAATCCTCGAGGCCTTCGACCTGAAGACCCGCCTCGGCCGCGTCCTGGAACTGCTGGGCGAACGCGTCGAAGTGCTGCGCCTGTCCAGGGAGATCGGCGACAAGACCAGGAAGAAGTTCGACGAACACCAGCGCGAGCACGTGCTGCGCGAGCAGATGCGCCAGATCCAGAAGGAGCTCGGCGAGGGCGAGGACGGCGCCGAGATCGAAGAGTTGCGCAAGGCCATCGACGAGGCGGGCATGCCGGAGGACGTGCACAAGCACGCCCGCAAGGAGTTCCAGAGGCTCGCCCGCATGGGCGAGAACTCGGCCGAGTCCTCCATGATCCGCACCTGGCTCGAGTGCGTGGCCGAGTTGCCGTGGAAGACGGAGACGCCGCCGGCCATCGACTTGGCCACCGCGAGGAAGGTGCTCGACGACGACCACTACGGCCTGGAGAAGGTGAAGCGACGCATCCTCGAGTACCTCGCGGTGCGCAAGCTGAACCCCGAGGGCAAGAGCCCCATCCTCTGCTTCGTGGGCCCGCCGGGCGTGGGCAAGACCTCGCTCGGGCAGTCGATCGCGCGCGCCACGGGGCGCAAGTTCCAGCGCGTCGCCCTCGGCGGCACCCACGACGAGGCCGAGATCCGCGGCCACCGCCGCACCTACATCGGCGCGCTGCCGGGCAACATCCTCCAGTCCGTCCGCCGTGCGGGTAGCCGCACGTCGGTGCTGATGCTCGACGAGATCGACAAGCTCGGGGCCGGCGGCTTCCACGGCGATCCGTCCTCCGCCCTGCTGGAGGTGCTCGACCCGGAGCAGAACTCGAAGTTCCGCGACAACTACCTGGGCGTGGACTTCGACCTGTCGCGGGTGCTCTTCATCGCCACGGCCAACCAGCTCGACACCATCCCGGGCCCCCTGCGCGACCGCATGGAGATCATCGAGCTGCCCGGCTACACGGAGGAAGAGAAGCTCGAGATCGCCCGCCGCTATCTCGTGTCCCGCCAGCTGGAGAACAACGGGCTGCGGCCCGACCAGGCCTCGATCAGCGACGAAGCGCTGCGGATGCTGGTGCGCGACTACACCCGCGAAGCCGGCGTGCGCAGCCTCGAACGCGAGATTGGCTCCGTGCTGCGCTCGGCGGCCATGAGCATCGCCGACGGCCGTCTCCAGAACGTTCCCATCGACGCCGGCCAGGTGCCCGTCATCCTGGGCGCGCGGCGCTTCGAGAAGGAAGCCGCCCTGCGCGTGGCGTCGCCGGGCGTGGCCACGGGCCTGGCCTGGACGCCGGTGGGCGGCGACATCCTCTTCATCGAGGCCAGCAAGATGCCGGGCAGCGGCAAGCTCATCCTCACCGGCCAGCTCGGCGACGTGATGAAGGAGTCCGCCCAGGCGGCGCTCACCCTGGCCAAGACCCACATCGGCGACGCTTTGGAGAAGCTCGACATCCACATCCACGTTCCGGCCGGCGCCACGCCCAAGGACGGGCCGAGCGCGGGCGTGGCCATGTTCCTCGCACTGGTCTCCCTGCTCACCGACAAGTCGGTGCGCCCGGACGTGGCGATGACGGGCGAGATCTCCCTGCGCGGCCTCGTGTTGCCCATCGGCGGCGTCAAGGAGAAGCTGCTCGCCGCCCTGCGCGCCGGCATCACCACGGTGATGATCCCGAGGCGCAACGAGAAGGATCTCGAGGACGTGCCCGCCGACGCGAGGGCACGTCTCCAGGTGGTGCTCCTGGACCACGTGGACGACGCCCTGGCCTGCGCGGTCGCATGACCCTGCGGCCCGCCGGGGCGCGGCGCGGTCACGCTACCCTTCTTTGGAGGGATTCGCGTCGAGGACTACAGCCTGCCGGCCTTCACCGTGCTGCTCGGCCTGCTGGACGGCTTCAACCCCTGTGCGCTGTGGGTGCTGCTGTTCATCCTTTCCTTGCTCGTCCACCTGCGCAGCCGCAACCGGATGCTGCTGGTGGCCGGCACCTTCGTGGTGGTGAGCGGAGTCGTCTATTTCGCCTTCATGGCCGCGTGGCTCAACTTCTTCCTGTTGCTCGGCACCGCCCGCCCGGTGCAGGTGGTCCTGGCCTGCGTGGCCATGGTGGCCGGCGCCATCCACATCAAGGACTATTTCGCCTGGGGGCGAGGGCCGTCTCTCAGCATTCCCGACTCGGCCAAGCCGTGGATCGCCAGGCACACCCGCCGCGTGCTGCGCGCCGAGAATCTCCCGGCCACCATCCTCGTCTTCACCGCCGTCCTCACGTTGCACCCCCAGCGCCTCGGGGAGACCGGCGGGCGAAGGCTCAAGCTGGTGAGCGGCGTGATGATGGTCGGCCTGGCCCTGCTGCTGCTGTTCCGCCCGGAATGGCTGGGCTAAAAGGCGACGAGGATACCGTGACCGACGTCCCTGCCAGCGCCCGCGAACTCGCCGATCCCCTCAAGATGGCGGCGGTGTCGGCCTTCCTGCAGCCCTGGCGCTGGATGTTCCATCCCATCTTCCACGGCCTCGAGCTCATCCCCGACGACAGGCCCCTGCTGTTCGTGGGCAATCACACGCTCTACGGACTGGTGGACATCCCCCTGCTCTTCGACGAGCTCTGGAAGACACGGCGCATCTTCCTGAGGGGGCTGGCCGACCGCGGCCACTACCAGGTTCCCCTTTGGCGCGATCTGCTCACGTCGATGGGCGCCGTCCTCGGCACCCGCGACCACTGCGCCCGCTTGATGCGCAATCGCGAAGCCGTCGTCGTGTTCCCGGGCGGCGCGCGCGAGGTATTCAAGCGCCGCGACGAGAAGTACAAGCTTCTCTGGAAGGAGCGCTACGGTTTCGCGCGGCTGGCCGTCGAGCACGAGTGCACGGTGGTCCCCTTCGCGTCCGTGGGCGTGGAGGAAGCCTGGGACATCGTCTTCGACAGGGACGACTACCTGGCCACTCCCCTCGGCCGCCTCGCCGTCTGGCTCGGCCTGCGCGAGGAGGCGATGGCACCGCTCGCGCGCGGCATCGGCCCCACGCCGATCCCGCGCCCGGCCCGCATCTACTTCCGCATCCTGCCGCCGATCCGCAGCGCCGACCTCGGCAACCCGTCCTGCGCGAACGAAGCGGTGATCCGACTCCAGCAACTCACCCACGACGCCATCGAGAGGGGGATCGCCGAACTGCGCGAAGAGCAGGGGCACGATCCGGAGGCCGTGCGGTTCTCGACGATCTTCGGTCCCCTGGCCAGGTGACGCCAGCCGCGGAGGCCTTCCGCCTCGCCCCGGCGCCGGCGAATGCCCGCAAGGGACATCGAGCTCGCAGCCCGGCTTGTTGTACGCGGTCAGGGAGTAGATGATCGTGCCGGACGGGTTTCCGGTCGTGGATTCCTGCTTCTTGTCGATCCACACGTCCGCCTGCGTCACCACGGTGGTCGACGCCGAGGCTTCGGCGCCGTCCGGATCCTCGGCCGCCGTGACGTTCACCACGTTGTCGAGGACTGTCCCGTTGGGGGTGGAGGCCGCGACCTTCACGGTGAGGAAGACCTGGCTGCTGTCCCCGGGCTCCAGGTCACCGAGGTCGCAAACCACCAGGTTGCCGGGGTTCAGGGCACAGACTCCCTGCCCGTTCCCGTCCACGGCGGTCACGTAGCTGACCTCTGCCGGAAGCGTGTCCGTCAACTGGACATCGGTCGCCGTCGAGGACCCTCCGTTGGTCACCGTGATCGTGTAGAAGAGCTGGGCGCCCGCCACCACCGGATCCGGGCTGTCGGACTTGGTCACCTGCAGGGCGGACTCGGCCGTCACCGTCGTGCCCTCGGAGGCCGTGTTGTTCGCGGCGTCGGGATCGAAGGTGGCGGAAGTCACGCTCGCACCGTTGAGCAGCACGCCGCGGGTTCCCGGCAACACCTCGACGACGATGGTGATGGTCACGACGGCGCCGTCGGCGAGGTCGCCGAGGGTGCAGGTGACGGGCTTGGCCGCGTTGCCGGCCTCGCCCGGCGCGCAGGAGCCGACCGAGGGCGTGACGGACTGGATCACGACTCCGGCCGGGACGGGGTCGGTCACCACGACGTCGGTTGCCGCCGATGGCCCGCTGTTGGTCACCTGGATCGTCCAGGTGAGTTGGCTGCCGGCGTCCACCGGGTCGGGGGAATCCGACTTGGTGATCCCGAGGTCGGCAGAGGCGGCCACCTGCACGCTTCCGGTCGCCGTGTTGTTGGCCGAATCGGCGTCGCGGGTGCCCGCCGTCACCGTCGCTTCGTCGTTGATGTCCACCGTTTCCGTGGCATCGTAGGTCACCCTCACCTTCCACTTGCCGCCACTCGGCAGTTCCTCGAGCAGGGAACAGGTGACCGTCGATGATCCGGTCGGAACGCCGAGGCCCGGCACCGCATTGCAGCTGTCACTGAGGGCCGGGTCCGGTGTGAGCGCGGCGATCTCGTACTGGCCGCTGCCGACGATGCGATCCACCACGGCGACGCCGTCGGCCGTCTCGGGGCCGAGGTTCGTCACCAGGATCTCGCAGAAGGGCAGGTTCGGCTCGCCGGCGTAGTAGGGGCCCGAGTCCGGCTTGCAGAGTTTGGTGACCACGAGGTCGGCGTTGGCGGGCACGATGTTCACCTCGTCCTCGGCCACGTTGTTGGACTGGTCCGGATCGGGGCTGTCGCTGGAGACCACCACGCGGTCGTTGATGTTCTGGGGTTCGTCTCCGCTCACGGGGATTCGGATGACGGCCTTGTGGCCGACGTCGATCAGGTCGAGGTTGCAGGTGACGGT
>JBHEPB010000187.1:0-8497 GCA_046260515.1 Binatia bacterium | reverse complement strand
CTCGCCCGCCGGCATCAACTGCGGAAGCGCCTGCCGAACGCGTTTCGCGGCCGATGCCGTCGTGACACTCACCGCCGTCCCCGGCGAGTTCTCCGACTTCACGGGATGGTCGGGCGACGCGGACTGCAGCGACGGCGTCGTTTCGCTGGCGACAGCCACCGAGTGCACCGCGACCTTCGACGGCAGCTGCGGCGCCTCCAACGAGGATTGCGACGACGGGCTTCCCTGCACCCAGGACTCCTGCCCCGCTGACGACCACTGCGAGAACGCCGAAGCTCCGCGCGCCGCCGCCGCCTGTTTCGAGAGCCCGCGTACCAAGCTGAAGATCATCGACGTCGCCAACGATACCCACGACAGGCTGGCGTGGCAGTGGAGGAAGGGGGGAACCTTTAGCCAGGCGGACCTCGGGAATCCCCTGATCTCCACCGTCTACACGCTGTGCATGTACGACACGACGGTTGGAGTGTCGCGGCTGGCCACGTCGCTGACGCTGCCGGCCGGCGGGTCGGACTGGCTCAACCGTTCTCCCAAAGGCTGGAACTGGAACGACCGCCACGCCTTCTACCACGGGCTGCGGCGCCTCCAGCTGAAGACCGGTGAAGCCGGACGGTCCATGGTCAAGCTGTCGGCATCCTACGCTGGAATCCCCCTGCCCGGACCGTTCTCGGGCGGCGAGTACTTCGATGCGGATTCCGCCGTGGTGGTCCAGCTCCTGGCCGGGGAGGAGAAGTGCTGGACGAGTTCGTTCGCGCCGACCGGCATCACCAAGAACTCGGCGACCGCCTTCAGCGCCTCGGGAAACTGACGGGCGACCGGCCGGGAATCGCTTCGGCCGGTCCCACCTGACGGGGGGCGCGCCGCGAGGGATCTCCGAAACCCGGAGGGCCGCGGCCGAAAAAGCCCCACTCTCGGCCCTTAGCGGACCGCTCCCGGCGTCCTCTCCCTGTTCCGGTCTGCCAGCGAGGGGCTGGAATCGGCCCTGCCGCGTATGTAGAACACGTTCCAGCCGCCCCGTCCCCGCCTCCCGCGGGGTCCCCGGCGCCCCAGCCTCCCGAGGAGAACCACCTTGAAACTCGACCTCTTCGCCATGCCCACCATCCCGTCCACCAACGAGGAGCGCGCCGCCCTGCGCCCCATCGGGCGCAACACCGAGCGCTACCAGATGATGCTCGACGAGCTGCGCCAGCTCGTCATCCTTGCCGACGAACTCGGCGTGGACGCCTTCTCCACCACCGAGCACCACTTCCACACCGAAGGCGGCGAGGTCTCGGTGAACCCGGTGCTGCTCTACGCGGACTTCGCGGCGCGCACCAAGCGCATCACCTTCGCGCCGATGTCGATCGTGCTGCCCACGGCCGACCCGATCCGCGTCGCCGAGGACATCGCCATCCTCGACCAGCTCACCAAGGGACGCGTGGCCGTCGCGTTTGCACGCGGGTATCAGAAAAAGTGGATGAAGGTGCTGGGCCAGGGCGCCGAGTCGGCCACCGGCCAGGGCGACCAGGGCGACCAGGCCAACCGCGACATCTTCGACGAGAAGCTCGAGATCGTGCAGAAGGCGTGGACCGAGGACTGCTTCTCCTACGATGGTCACCACTACAAGGTGCCCTTCCCTTACGAGGGCATCGACGGCTGGGCGGCTCCGGAGTGGACGCGAGCCTACGGCGCCGAGGGCGAGATCGACGACAAGGGCGTGATCCGCAAGATCGGCGTGGTGCCGCGCCCTTACCAGGTGCCGCATCCGCCGGTGTGGGCGCCGTTCACGCTCTCGGAGAAATCGCTGATCGACTGCGCCCATCGCGGCATCATGCCCTGGGTGTTCGAGTCGTCGCCGGAAGGCTTCCTCAAGTGGGCCAACCTCTACCGCGACGAGGCCGCGCGCGGCGGGCACAAGCTGAAACTGGGGCAGAGGCTGGGCGCCGTGCGCGCCATCACCATCGGGAAAACCCGCGAGGAAGCCTTCGAACTGGCCGCGAAGACCACGGGCTACGAGTACCACCACTACTTCAACCTGTTCGGTTTCGGCGAGGTCTTCCGTTCGCCGTCGGACGACCCGACGAAGCGGCCCCTCAAGTTCGCCGACGAAGCGGCGGCGACGGCTCGCATGATCGAGAAAGGCTACCAGCTGTGCGGCACGGTGGATGACGTGAAGAAGCAGCTGGCCGCCCTCGTCAAGTGCCACGGCGACGGCGACCTGGAATGGATCTCGTGGAACTTCTTCTACCAGGGCACCGTGCCCTGGCAGGTCCAGGCCGACCAGCTCGAGCTCTTCGTCACCAAGGTCCTCCCCGAGTTCCACTACTGAGAAAACCCGGGACAGGTACAGGTTTCTTCGAAACCTGTACCTGTCCCGGGTTTTCGAAGGAGCGCGTAGCGCTCCGTTGAAATTAGCCTCCTGAAGGCGAGCGAGAGGAGTCCCCATTGCACCGCGTACGAGCCATCGCCGAAAGGGTTTCGAACTGGGGACGCTGGGGCGCGGACGACGAGCGCGGCACCCTCAACCTCATCACGCCGGACGTGGTCCGGCGTGCCGCGGCGTGCGTGCGCCGCGGCGACGTGTTCAGCCTCGGGCTGTCACTGGGGCCCGAGGGACCCCAGACCGGTTCGGTGATCGGGCGCTTCAACCCCCAGCACTACATGACGGCCATCGGAGCCCTCATCGGCGAGGATCCGCGCGGCTTCTGCTACTCGGACGACGTGCTGTCGCTGCCCCTGCAATCGTCGACGCAGTGGGACAGCCTCGCCCACGTGCACTACGACGGAAAGCTCTACAACGGCTTCCCCGCCGCGGAATCCCTCGGCGCCGGCGGCACCTCGCGCAACGGCATCGACAAGCTCGCCGCCGGCGGCATCGTCTCGCGCGGCGTGCTGGTGGATCTGGCGCGGCACCGCGGCGTCGAGCGTCTTCCTCCCGGAACCGCCGTGCGCCCCGGCGAGCTCGACGACGCGCTGGCCGCCCAGGGATCGAAGCTTCTTCCCGGCGACATCCTCGTGATGCGCACCGGCCACCTGTCGGTGTTCACCAAAGACGGCGACCGGGAAACGTACCTGTGGCAGGGCCCGGGCCTCGGCCTCGACGCTGCCGAGTGGATCCACGCCCGCGACCTCGCCGCCGTGTGCTCGGACACCACCGCCGTCGAAGTGATGCCCTGCGAGGACCCTGCCCTGCTCTACCCGCTGCACCTGCTGTGCATCCGCGACATGGGCCTGCCCTTCGGCGAGATGTTCGACCTCGACGAACTGGCGGCCGACTGCGCGGCCGATGGTTGCTGGGAGTTCCTGTTGAGCGCCCCGCCCCTCAAGGTGACGGGCGGCATCGGCTCGCCCATCAATCCGCTGGCGATCAAGTAGAGTCGCGGCCCTGAGCAGGAGCCGCGGGGGATCTCAGTCCGTCGTGTCGGGAGCCTCGACGGCAGCAAACTCGCCGTTGCCCATGAGGTAGCGTGCCACCAGCGCAGCCAGCCACTTGCGGAAGCGGTCTTCGACGCCGGGATCGTCCTCGACCCCCGAGCTGTGGCGCATCGCCTCGCCGACCACGCCCATGCCGATGGCCGTGCTCGCCACCAGCATCACGATGAACAACATGTCCTCGAATTCGAATTGGCGCCCCTTGGTCCACCCGCCCGACACCATGCGGACGTGAGCGGCTTCGGACAGGGCGCGCATGATGCGCGTTTCGTCGCGGGGATTGGCGCCGTCGAGCATCAACCACGCTACGAGGCGGGCGTGCCCGCGCTCGGTAAGGATGCCGAAGGCCACGTCGAGGATGGCCGGGATGTTCACCTCGCGGCCCATTTCCTTGCGGATCTTGGTGAGGATGTCGTCCTGGAGGGACGCGAGGGCCCGCTTCACCACTGCTTCGACGAGGCCGTCGCGGCTTCCGAAGTGGTGGAGGATCGCGGGGTGGGACACGCCGACGTCGGCCGCCAGTTCCTGGAGCTTGATCCCCGACGGGCCGAGCTCGCGCAACCGTTTCTCGGCGGCGTCGAGGATGACGTTTTTCGCGTCCTCGGCGGTGCGGCGGATGCGCTTGGGCTTGGTTTTCTCCACCGCCATCTCAGCTCCGGAACTTCGAGATCACGTCGTCGGCGAAGCGCTGGAGGGCCTCCTTCTTCTCCTCGAGGGAGTTGGGGTCGGCGCCGTAGAGCACCCAGGGCGCTGTGGTCAGCGTCGTCGCGCCGAGGTCCTCGAGGCGACGGTAGCCGTCCACGTCGAAGACGTCGGTGCAGGCGACCACGATCTCGAAGGGTTTCCCTTCGGTGCCGTACTCGCGCCGGAACCCATTCAGTTTGCCGAGGAGTTCCTTCAGCTCCGCAATCGAATGCTGGACCGCGATCCAGCCGTCTCCGAGGCGGGCGGCGCGCCGCAGCGCCACGTCGGTGATGCCGCCGACGAGGATGGGCACCGGCTCCCTGGGAACGGGGCTCATCTCGAGGCGGTCGAAGTTGTAGTGCTTGCCGTGGTACTCGACCATGCCGCCCTTCCACAGCGTCCTCAGGATCTCGACCGCCTCGTCCATGCGCTTGCCGCGCGTGTGGAAGTCAACGCCGAGGAGCTCGAACTCTTCCTTCATCCAGCCCGAGCCGATGCCGAGGGCCACGCGGCCGTGACTCATGGTGGCCACCGTGCCGATCTGCTTGGCCACCAGCACCGGGTTGCGCACCGGCAGGATGTAAATGTTGGTGAGGAAACGCAGCCGGGTGGTCACGGCCGCCATTGCGGCGATCGCCGTCCAGGGGTCGGGCCACGGGGTGGAGGTGGACCAGTAGGGTTTCCCGTCCTTGGCGTACGGGTAAGCGCTCGAGAGCTTCTCGGGGAAGACGATGTGGTCGGAGACGGCGAACCAGTCCCATCCGCACTCGTCGGCCGTGCGGGCCATGTCCAGGAAGTGCAGGGGATCGTTGAAAGCGAGGGCGGTGGCGAACTTCACGTGGCTTGCTTCCTCCGGGACGGAATCTGTCAAAGATCCCGCGCTGAGCGAAGCGGCCCGCGCTCACCGGCCGCCGGTTCGAGCGCTTCCGCGGCGCGTTCGATCACCAGCGCGCACAGGGACGGATGAGGGCCGAGAGAAGCCGCGACCGCATGGCCGAGGCCCGGATGCAGGGCGGCCGCTTCGGCGGACAGCCGCGGCACGTCCACGGCCGAGTGGCGGCCGGGAGCCAGGAAATACTGGGACACGACCACGAACGTCGCGCCGGCCGCCACCGCCGCCTCGAAGGCGTCGGCGATCGAGGGGGCCGCGAGTTCCATGTGCGCGGGCAGGACCGCCACGTAACGATCGCCGGCCAGGGCCGCGATCTCGCGCGCGACGAGTTCGAGGCTCGCGTTGGAGGCCGCGTTGCGACTGCCGTGGTCGACGACCACGAGGGCTATCCTGTGCGGTTCCTGCATCCTCTCTCCCCGGCTGGAAGCCGAGAGTGCCAGCCCCGGCGGACGGGGCCAAGCCGGGCTTCCGGCAGGGCCGCGGCAGCGGCGGGCGGGCCGGTTCGGAGCAGGCCGCCGGCGTATTGGCTGGGCGACAACGCCGCGTTAGAAGGCGCCATGCTCTTCGATCTCCGCGGACACGTGGCTCTGGTTACCGGCGGCAACGGCGGCATCGGTCTCGGCATGGGCAAGGGCCTGGCGAAAGCGGGCGCCGCCCTCGCCGTCTGGGGGCGCAACCCGGCGAAAAACGCAGCGGCCGTCGCCGAACTGAAAGAACTTGGCGCAACCGCCGAGTCCTACGAGGTGGACGTCACCAGGGAAGACCAGGTGATCGCCGCCATGGAGGCCACGCTGAAGCGCTTCGGGCGCGTCGATTCCTGCTTCGCCAACGCCGGCGTCGGCGTGGCTGCCCCCTTCACCGAGATGACCATCGCCGACTGGAACGCGGTGGTGGACATCAACCTGCTGGGGGCTTTCCTCACCTTCCGCGAGGCCACTCGCCACATGGTCGCCAGGGGCGGAGGCGGCAAACTCATCGGCATCGCTTCCATCGGGTCCATCCACGGCATGCCCCGCCAGGCCCAGTACTCGGCGAGCAAGGCCGGCCTTTGCGCCCTGGTGAGGTCCCTGGCCGTCGAACTGGCCCGCCACGGTATCCAGGCCAACACCATCTTGCCCGGCTGGATCGAGACCGACATGACCGAAGGGGCCAGGGCCTGGGACAAGCTCCGCGAGACGGTGGTCCAGAGGACTCCGGCCCGCCGCTGGGGTCGCCCCGAGGACTTCGAGGGGGTCGCCGTTTACCTGGCCTCCCCGGCCTCGGGCTTCCACACTGGGGATACGCTGCGCGTGGACGGCGGCTACGCGGTCTTCTAAGCGATCGTACGCAAAAAGCATAGCAAAATAGGGCACCTAGGCTCGCATAGCCGGTTGGAGCCCGCGCCACCCTCCTCCGAAGCGCCCGCCCCGTCCCCTCTGGCGGCCAATGGCGAAGCCGCCCGCATCGCCAGCCTCGTTCCCTGCCGCCCAACCAGCGCAGCACTTCCGGCCGCCGTCACCGGCCCTCGGCCTGGAGCCCGTCCTCCCTTCGCACAGAGGGCTCGCTTTCAAGCCGCATGGCCAACTATCCACTTGATTTGGCAGTCCGACGGGCAGAAGATTCCGTCCAATCCTATGGTCGTACTAAAAGATTTGGGGAACCTTGATCACAGGATTCGACAGCCAAGGGGGGTCGTAGCGTCCGTGCACAGGGGATTCGGTGACGACGAAGTCACCGTGACAATCGGTTCTCTGCCTTTCCCTCCGAATCGACGACCTGTGGCCGGTTTCACCGCGGCCTTATTCGTAGCGTCCATCGCCATCCGAGTTTCCGGAGGGGTAGCATGATTTTCAAGGTATCTTCGAACAGCACCCGGTCCATCGCGCGCCGCCTCGCCGGCCTCGCCTTCGTGGTCAGCACCCTCTGCAGCGGCAGCGCCCACGCCGTCCTCGACGATTGCATCACGCCGGCCTCCGACCAGTTCAACGACGGGGTAGCCGACGGCGACGGCGTCAGCGGCTGCACCGCCAACGACTTCGGCGTCAGCGGCATCGGCAGCGTCGTGGTCCTGGACGACGGCTGCACCTCGCCGACCGACACCATCACGGTCAGCGGCGTCATCAACGTCACCCCCTCCAACCCGGCCCGCTATGACGTCGGCTTCTACATCGCCACCAACGGCACCGACGCCCTGGACGTCGCCTCCGATGGCCCCCAGTGCGACGTCTATATCCGAGCGGCGCCCAGCACCCCGGTCAACGACGGAGACAGTTGCGGCGACTACGAGGGGACCGGCGCCGCCCTGTCCGTCCCCATCACCAGCACCACCTTCAAGTGCGCCGACCTGACCGGTCCGAGCCTGGTGCCCGACGGCTTCCTCGACGTGCAGATCTGCTCCAGCTACAAGCAGAACTCCGGCACCACCGGCACTAACGCCTGCCCCGACTACACGGGAGCCGTCCCCGGGACATCGTCAAAGTGCAACTGCCAGCAGGTGATCCTCGATCCTCCCATCGTGGTTCCCGCCTGTGCTCCCGGCCCCTGCTGCACCGGCACCGGCTATGTGACCGCCGGCACCACCTGCCGCGCCGCCGCCGGAGTCTGCGATACCCCGGAAGTCTGCACCGGGACCTCGTCGGCCTGTCCGGCCGACAGCTTCATCGCCTCCACCACCACCTGCCGCGCTTCGGGCGGAGTCTGCGACGTGGCCGAGAACTGCACCGGAACGTCGGCCTCTTGCCCCGCGAACAGCTTCGTCGCCACCACCACCACCTGTCGCGCGGCCAGCGGTGTGTGCGATGCCGCCGAGACCTGCACCGGGACCTCGGCCACCTGCCCGGCCGACGCCTTCCTCTCCTCGAGCACCACCTGCCGGGCTTCGGGCGGAGTCTGCGACGTCGCCGAGACCTGTACCGGGACGTCGTCTTCCTGCCCGGCCAACAGCTTCGTCGCCTCGACCACGACCTGCAGGGCATCGGGCGGAGTCTGCGACGTCGCCGAAGCGTGTACCGGAACGTCGGCAGCGTGCCCGGTCGACAGCTTCGTCGCCTCCACCACCACCTGCCGCGCATCGGGCGGAGTCTGCGACGTCGCCGAGAACTGCACCGGAACCTCGGCCTCGTGTCCCGCTGACGGTTTCGTTGCTTCCACCACCACCTGCCGCGCGTCGGCAGGAGTCTGCGACGTGGCCGAGAACTGCACCGGAACGTCGGCAGCCTGCCCGGCCAACGCCTTCGTGGCTTCCACCACCACGTGTCGCGCGTCGGGCGGCGTGTGCGACGTGGCTGAGAACTGCACCGGAACCGGAGCGGCCTGCCCAACCGACGCCTTCGCGGCTTCGACCACCCCCTGCCGCGCCTCGGGCGGCGTCTGCGACGTGGCCGAAAACTGCACGGGAACGGGAGCAGCCTGTCCGGCTGACAGCTTCGTCGCTTCGACTACCACCTGCCGCGCTTCGGGCGGCGTTTGCGACGTCGCTGAAAACTGCACCGGGACGGGAGCAGCGTGCCCCGCTGACGCCTTAGTCGCATCGAC
>JBHEPB010000127.1:0-9609 GCA_046260515.1 Binatia bacterium | reverse complement strand
TGGGGCGGACGGTCGTTCTTCGCGAGACGGCTCCGGTCGTCGGCATGATCACCAAGGTGCAGCACCTGGTGAAGGTGGAGGGCTGACACGATGCAACTCGATTCGATGAAGCCCGCGCCGGGCTCGCGCACCAAGCGCAAGCGCCTGGGCCGCGGGACCGGTTCCGGCCTCGGCAAGACCGCGGGCAAGGGCCACAAGGGTTCGCTCGCGCGTTCGGGCGGCAACAACGCCCCCGGCTTCGAGGGCGGCCAAATGCCGCTGTCGCGCCGCCTGCCCAAGCACGGGTTCAAGAACCCGAGCCGTGTTCCCTACCAGGTCGTCAACCTGACCGACCTGGCGGCGCGCTTCGAAGCCGGTGAGGTCGTGGACCACGAGACCCTGAGGGCCCATGGGCTGGCCAATCGCGCCCTGCCCGTGAAGATCCTCGGCAACGGCAGCCTCGACCGCGCCCTGACGGTGCGGGCGGACGCCTTCTCGGCCTCGGCCAAGGCGGCCATCGAGAAGGCCGGCGGCACGGCCGACACCCTCGCCGAACTGGCCGAGAGAGGACAGGACTAGTCGTGTACTCGGGCTTCCAGAACCTTCCCCGCATCCCGGAGCTCCGGCGGCGTCTCGGCTTCACGCTGATGATCCTGGCCGTCTATCGGCTGGCGGTCGCGGTTCCCACGCCCGGTATCGACGGCGAGGCCCTCGGCGAGTACTTCCGCGCCGCGGCGGCCAGCGTCTTCGAGATGGTCAACCTGTTCTCGGGCGGCGCTCTCGAGAGGTTCTCGGTCTGCGCCCTCGGGATCATGCCGTACATCTCGGCGTCCATCATCCTGCAGCTGATGACGATGGTGGTGCCCACCCTCGAGCGCCTGTCCAAGGAAGGCGAGCAGGGACGGCGGCGCATCACCCAGTACACGCGCTACGGCACGGTGGTGCTCGCCCTCATCCAGGGCTTCTTCATCGCGCTGGGCCTCGAGCAGATCCAGGGACCCACGGGTGCATCGGTCGTCTACCAGGCCGGCTGGAGCTTCCGCCTCCTGACGATGCTCACCCTCACGTCCGGCACCGTCTTCCTGATGTGGCTCGGCGAGCAGATCTCCGAGCGCGGCATCGGCAACGGTATCAGCATGCTGATCTTCGCCGGTATCGTGGCCAGTCTCCCGTCCGCGGTGGGCGCCACCCTGGAGTTCGTGCG
Organism: Binatia bacterium; assembly: GCA_046260515.1. Taxonomy (GTDB): domain Bacteria; phylum Desulfobacterota; class Binatia; order UBA1149; family CAITLU01; genus DATNBU01. The sequence continues at coordinate 8,426 of JBHEPB010000127.1, read as the reverse complement.
CCAGGGCGAGATCGGCGTCCTCGTGCTGCTCTTCCTCTCCATCGTGATCGTCGCGACCATCGGGGCCGTGATCTTCGTGGAGCGCGGCCAGCGCCGCATTCCGGTTCAGTACGCCAAGAGGGTGGTCGGCCGCCGCATGATGAGCGCCCAGTCCACCCACCTGCCGCTCAAGATCAACATGGCCGGCGTCATCCCGCCGATCTTCGCGTCGTCGCTGCTGATTTTCCCCGGCACGATCGCCCAGTTCGCGCCCTACGACCCGATCCGCCAGGCGGCCGACATGCTGTCGCCGGGCAGCGTGCTCTACAACGTGCTCTACGTGGCAGCCATCATCTTCTTCGCCTACTTCTACACGGCGGTCACCTTCGACCCGAACAACGTGGCGGAGAACCTGCAGAAGGGCGGGGGCTTCATCCCCGGTATCCGCCCCGGCAAGCGCACCGCCGAGTACATCGACCACATCCTGACCCGGCTCACGCTGAGCGGGGCTATCTATATCTCGATCATCTGCGTCCTTCCGACGCTGCTGGTGGGACAGTTCAACGTTCCCTTCTTCTTCGGCGGCACGTCGTTGCTGATCGTGGTCGGCGTGGCGATCGACACGGTGGCGCAGATGCAGGCCCACCTGATCCAGCGCAGCTACGACGGGTTCCTGAAGAAGGGGAACCTGCGAGGGCGGCGGTAAGGGGCCCCGATGCGAGTCGTGCTCGTTGGACCACCGGGTAGCGGCAAGGGGACTCAGGGCGATCTGCTGGAGCGGGAGTTGTCCGTCCCGCACGTTTCCTCCGGGGACCTGCTGAGGGAGTCGGCCCTGGCCGGCACCTTCGAGGGCCGGATGGCGAAGGATTTCATGGACCGGGGGCAGTTGGTCCCCGACGAGGTGGTGATCGGATTGATCAAGTCGCGGGTGGCGCAGCCGGACTGTCGCAAGGGCTTCGTGCTCGACGGTTTTCCGCGCAACCCGGCCCAGGCCGAGAAGCTCCAGGAGGTTCTCGACCGTAGCGGGGTAGACCACGTGGTCGCGCTGGAAGTGCCGGTGCAGACCATCGTGGGACGTTTGAGCGGGCGCCGGACCTGCCGGGAGTGCGGGAAGCTCTACCATGTGAGCTTCAATCCCCCGAAGGTGGAAGGGCGCTGTGACGTGTGCGGTGGCGACTTGTTCGTCCGCGAGGACGACCGCGAGTCCACCGTCCGGGAGCGGCTGTCGGTGTACAACCGCCAGACCGAGCCGCTCATGGGGTATTACGCCGGGCGCGGCTTGCTGCGCCGGGTGAACGGTGAGGCCAGCACCGCCCAGGTGACCGAGAGGATCCTGGCGGTGGTTCGTGGCAGCGATGATTGAGTTGAAGACCGAGGCGGAGATCGAGCGCATGAGGCGCCCCGCGCGCATCACGGCCGAGATCCTGGCGGCCCTTCGGGAGAAGGCGCGTCCCGGGGTCAGCACGGCCGACCTCGACCGCGAGGCGGAGAAGATGATCGCGAAGGCGGGTGCGCGGTCGGCCTTCAAGAACTACCGCGTGGGAAGCGCGGTGTTCCCGGCGGTGCTCTGCGCGTCGGTCAACGACGAGATCGTCCACGGCATTCCCTCCGAATCGCGGAGGCTGGCCGAGGGCGACATCATCGGGCTCGACTTCGGCGTCGAGGTGGACGGCTACTTCGCCGACGCCGCGGTGACCGTGGCGGTGGGCAAGGTGGACGAGGAGTCCGCCCGGCTCATCGAGGCGACCGAGCAGAGCATGGTGCGCGGCATCGAGCAGGCCCGCGAAGGGGCCCGGCTCGGCGACATCGGGCAGGCGGTGCAGGAGCGGGCCGAGGCGGCCGGCTTCAGCGTGGTCCGGGACTTCGTCGGGCACGGCATCGGCCGCGCGCTGCACGAGGACCCCCAGGTGCCGAACTTCGGCAAGCGGGGGCGGGGAAGGACGATCACGGCCGGCATGGTGCTGGCGATCGAGCCGATGGTGAACGCGGGATCGGCCGCGGTTCGGGTCGATGACGACGGATGGACGGCGCGTACGGCGGATGGATGCCGCAGCGCGCATTTTGAGCACACGGTGGCCGTCACGCGCAGGGGCCCCGAGATTTTGACCAGGGTTTGAGCTGGAGTCGAGGCGAAGCGTCATGAAAGTCAGGGCATCGGTCAAGAGCATGTGTCGCGACTGCAAGGTCATCAAGCGGCAGGGCAAGGTGCGCGTGGTCTGCAAGAACCCGCGCCACAAGCAGCGGCAGGGCTGAGCGCAAGCTCGGCAAGGAACAAGGAGCAGGGTCATGGCCCGAATTGCTGGAGTCGATCTGCCGCGCAACAAGCGGATGGAAATCGCGCTCACCTACATTTACGGCATCGGCCGGACGAAGGCGCTGGTGGTCCTGGAGGCCGCGCGCGTCGATCCCGCCAAGAAGAGCGACGAGCTCACCGACGCGGAGATCAACTCGATCCGCGGCGCGATCGACCAGAACGTGAAGGTCGAGGGTGATCTGCGCCGCGAAATCGCGATGAACATCAAGCGCTTGATGGACCTCGGCTGCTACCGCGGGGTGCGCCACCGCAAGGGCCTGCCCGTCAACGGGCAGCGCACCCACACCAACGCCCGTACCCGCAAGGGACCCCGGGTCGCGATCGCCGGCAAGAAGAAGGCGACCAAGAAGTAAGCGGGCCCCGGCCGCAGGCAACGGAGACAGAATCGAATGGCGACGAGAACAGCAGCAGCGACCGCAGCCACCAGGCGCAAGAAGACCCGCCGCGTCCCGCCGGAAGGCGTGGCCCACATCCAGGCGAGCTTCAACAACACGATGGTCACGCTCACCGACCCCCAGGGGAACGTGGTGTCGTGGGCCAGCGCCGGACAGACCGGCTTCAAGGGCTCCCGCAAGGGCACGCCGTTCGCGGCCCAGCAGGCCGCCGAGAAGGCCGGTCGCACGGCCGTGGACATGGGCATGCGCTCGGTGACGGTGCTCGTGAAGGGCCCCGGCGCCGGCCGGGAATCGGCGGTGCGCGCCCTCGGGGCGTCGGGACTGCAGGTTCTCGCGATCAAGGACGTGACGCCGATCCCGCACAACGGGTGCCGGCCGCCCAAGAAGCGGCGAGTCTGAGGTGACGCGCCGCGGGCCGGAAACGGCCGGGGCGCGTGGAACGAAGCCGCGGAGTTCCCGGGAACGGGACGACGCGTTGAAACATGGACCGCCCCGACCCCGAAGGTCGAGGCCGTCCGGGACAGAGTGAAAGCATGGCACGTTATACCGATCCTGTTTGCAGGCTTTGCCGTCGGGAGGGCATGAAGCTCTTCCTGAAGGGCGACCGTTGCTACACCGACAAGTGCGCCATCGAGAGGCGCAACTATCCGCCCGGCCAGCACGGCCAGGGACGGCGCCGCAAGGTGTCGGAGTATGCGGTGCAGCTTCGCGAGAAGCAGCGCCTGAAGCGCATGTACGGCCTGATGGAGAGTCAGTTCCGCAAGTACTTCGAGATGGCCGAGGTGTCGCGCGACATCACGGGCGAAGTGCTGCTGACGCTGCTCGAGCGCCGGCTGGACAACATGGTGTACCGCATGGGCATGGCGACCTCCCGTTCCGAGGCGCGCCAGCTCATCCGCCACCGGCATTTCACCGTCAACGGCAAGAGGGTGGACATCCCGTCCTTCCTCGTGCGCGTCGGCGACCAGATCGTGGTGCGCGAGCGCAGCCGCGAGAAGGACGTCTTCAAGCGGGCCATCGAGATCTCGCAGCGCCGGGGCGTCCCGGAATGGCTGGAACTCGACGCAGTCGCCTTCGCCGGCAAGGTCAAGCGCTTCCCTGCGCGCGACGAGCTGACGATGCCGATCAACGAGCGTCTCGTCGTCGAGTTGTACTCGAAGTGAACCGCGGGCCCTCGGGCCAGGCCAAGTGACGGAGGCAGTCAGAACTATGTTGGACAACTGGAAAGACCTGATCCGCCCCAAGCTCGAAGTGCGCGACCTCGCCGACCGTTATGGTCGTATCGAGCTCGAGCCCTTCGAGAGGGGATTCGGAACCACGATCGGCAACTCGCTTCGCCGCATCCTGCTGTCTTCGCTGAAGGGTGCCGCCATCACCTCGGTGAAGATCGACGGCGTGCTGCACGAGTTCTCGACGGTCGACGGCGTCACCGAGGACGTGACCGACATCGTCCTCAACCTGAAGGAAGTGCGCCTGCAGATCCACGAAGGGCAGCGCCACACGGGCGTCGTGGACCTGAAGGGCCCGCGCGAACTGACGGCGGGCGACCTCGACTTCGGCCCCCACGTGACCGTGCTCAACCCCGAGCACCACATCGCCACCCTCGGCCCCAACGGCTCCATCCACATGGAGCTGACGGCGCGCCGCGGAAGCGGCTACGTGACCGCCGACCGCAACCGCGAGGAAGACGCGCCGGTGGGAACCATCCACATCGACGCGGTGTTCTCGCCGGTGCGCAAGGTGAACTTCGTGGTGAGCAGCGCCCGCGTCGGCCAGCGAACCGACTACGACAAGCTCTCGCTCGAGATCTACACGGACGGCAGCGTCCGCCCGGACGACGCCGTGGCCGTGGCCGCGCGCATCCTCCAGGACCAGCTCGCCGTGTTCGTGAACTTCGACGTCGAGGCCATCGAGTCGGAGGAAGCGGCCGCCGAGGTGGAAGGGGAGCAGGTCAACGACTCGCTCTACCGCTGCGTCGACGAGCTCGACCTCTCGGTGCGCTCCGCCAACTGCCTGCAGAACGCCGACATCAAGTACGTCGGCGAACTGGTGCAGCGCTCCGAGCACGAGATGCTCAAGACCAAGAACTTCGGGCGCAAGTCGCTGCTCGAGATCAAGGAGATCCTCACGGGGATGGGCCTCGGCCTCGGGATGCGGATCGCCAACTTCCCCGACCGGGAGACGCTGGACCGGATGCGTCTCGAGCAGGACAGGTACTAGTGAGGGCGCGAGCCCGAACCTCGAACCTGGAGAGGGCGCGAGCCCGAACGGAGCGATACTCATGAGACACCTCAACGCCGGCCGAAAGCTGAGCCGCAATTCCGCGCATCGCCACGCGCTGATGCGCAACATGGTCACCTCGCTGATCGAGCATGGCCGCATCCGCACCACCGACGCCAAGGCGAAGGAAGTCCGCCGCTGGGCCGAGCGCATGGTCACGCTCGGCAAGCAGCAGACGATCGCGGCGCGACGCCGGGCGCGCGCCTTCGTGCGCACCGACGCCGCCGTGTCCAAGCTGTTCGCGGAGGTCGCCCCGCTGTTCGCCAACCGGGCGGGCGGGTACACGCGCATCATCAAGATCGGCCGCCGGGCCGGCGATGCCGCGCCGATCTCGATCCTCGAGTTCACCGAGCAGCCGGCGGCTCCCGAGCCGGCGCCCGCGACCACCACACCCGCGAGCTGACCACGGGCACCCACCCGCGCAGCGCAAGGCGACCGCCCGCTTCGGCCGGCGGTCGCTTGCGTTGGGAGGGGGCTCGTCCCGGCCTGGAAGGCCCGCGACCGGGCGGCAAGGCGACGCCGTCGAGACCAGCGAACCCAGCGAGTCCGGCAAGTCCAGCGAGTCCAAAAGGAGAGGGCCGATGAAAGCGCGCCTGCGAGGTCTTCTCGACCGTGTCCTGGCCGATTCCCGTGCGGCCGGCGAACTGACCTGCACCGAAACGCCGTCCTACGTCGTCGAGGTCCCCCGCGAGGAGGGGCATGGCGACCTCGCCACCAACGTGGCGATGACCCTGGCCAAGGCCGAGAAGAAGGCCCCCCGCGCCATCGCCGACATCATCGCCAAGCGCCTGGCCTCGGCCGACGACCTGATCGCGAAGGTCGAGACCGCGGGCCCCGGCTTCCTCAACGTGACCTTCAGCGACGCCGCCTGGCGCACGCGCCTCCTCGACATCCTCGGCGCAGGCGATGCCTACGGCCAGACCGACGACGGCGCCGGCAAGCGCGTGCAGGTGGAGTTCTGCTCGGCCAACCCCACCGGTCCTCTTCATATCGGCCACGGCCGGGGCGCCGCCACCGGCGATGCCATTGCGCGCGTGCTGGAGGCCGCCGGCTACGAGATGGACCGCGAGTACTACATCAACGACGCCGGGGTGCAGATCGACACCCTCGGCCGTTCGGTGCTCGCCCGCTACCTGCAGCTGCTCGGCCGCGACGAGGCGTTTCCCGAGGACGGATATCCCGGCGACTACGTCACCGTCTACGCCCAGGATGTCGTCGAGGTCGACGGCGAGCGCTGGGCGAATGTTCCCCGCGAGGAAGCCGTGCTGGCCCTCGGGCTGCGGGCCGGCGACGCGATGCTGGAGCGCATCCGCCAGGACCTGGCCGACTTCGGCGTGCGCTTCGACAACTACACGAGCGAGAGGGCCCTGGCCGAGGGCAACCGCGTCCAGGCTGCCATCGAGGACCTGCGCACCCGCGGCTGCCTCTACGAAGCCGACGGCGCCACCTGGATGCGCACCACGGCCTTCGCCGACGACAAGGACCGTCCCATCGTCAAGAGCGACGGCAGCCTCACGTATTTCGCGGGCGACATCTGCTACCACCGCGAGAAGATGCTGAAGGGCTACGACCGTCTCATCGACGTGTGGGGGGCCGACCACCACGGCTACATCCCACGCGTGAGGGCCTCGATGCAGGCCCTCGGCCACGACCCGTCCACGCTGCGCGTGGTCCTCGTGCAGATGGTGAGCCTCTCGCGCGACGGCGTGCCCGTGCGCATGGGCAAGCGCACGGGCGAGTTCATCACCCTGCGCGACGTCCTCGACGAGGTGGGTGCGGACCTGGCCCGTTTCTTCTTCCTGTCGCGCAAGTCGGACGCGCACCTGGACTTCGACCTCGAGCTGGCCCGGCGCCAGACGGCCGAGAACCCGGTTTTCTATGTCCAGTACGCCCACACCCGCATCGCCGGCATCTTCCGCCAGGCCGAGGAGAAGGGGATCATCGTGCCGCAGGCCAGCGATGCCACGGTCGCGGCCCTGGCCCACCCGGAAGAGATCGCGATGATCAAGCTGCTGGCCGATTTTCCGCAGGTGGTCTCCGGCGCTGCGGAAGCACTCGAACCGCATCGTGTGGTATTCTACGCGCAGAAGGTGGCCGGCGAGTTCCACCGTTTCTACTCGAAACACCGCTTTGTCAGCGAGGATGCCGAGGCCACTTCGGCCCGGCTGCTGCTGGCCAGGGCCGTGGGCCAGGTTCTCGGAAGGGCCCTCAAGTTGGTGGGGATCGCGGCACCCGAGCGAATGTAGGATCCGCGCGGCCCTCCTGCCGCGGAACGCCGGCAACGGCTTCCCGGCCGGACGCCGCCCGGAGCGGCGCATCCGCCGCCTGGGAGCGGAATTGGACCGGGACGCACGGCCGCGAGGTCACACGACGCGGAGGTCGTGGTAGAAAGGGGGCAGATTTCGAGCCCGCGCCGCAGTGTCGGCGCGGCGGGGGCCGGGACCGGCGGCAATCGAGCCAGCACGCAGGGCTCGGCGCAGCACGGTTGCGGAGGACGGCGGCGCAGCAAGGTCGCGGCAAGGTGCGGAGGACGAGGCGGATGGCAGCGCGGCAGACCAGGCGACAACTCCAGTTCAGCGGCTTCGAGATGACCCTTCTCGCGGTGAGCTTCGTCATCTCGGTGACGGGGGTCTTCTTCCTCGGGCTGTTCGTCGGCAAGAGGAACGCCTCCCACCATGCGCCGGTCGAAGACCGGGTGGCCCGCATCCCGGTGGACGACTTCACCAAGTACAAGCGCCCCGCGCCCCTGACGCCGCCACCCAAGGAAGAGCGCGCCGCCGCCGAGAACGCCCCGGCCGCCAAGGACTCGCCCGCAGCGGCGCCGGCCGTCGTGGAGACGGCCAAGGCTGCCCCGGAAGTCGCCGCGGCGGCGCCCGCGGCCAAGGCCGACTCTGGCAAGCCGGCCGACGCCGAGGTTACGGCCAAGGAAGCCGCCGCTGCCAAGGCCAAGGCCGAAGCAGCCGCCAAGGCAGCGGCCGCCAAGGCCAAGGAAGCCGAGAAGGAAGAGGCCGAGCCTGAAACGGGCCGCGGCTACACCGTGCAGATCCTGGCCACCCGCAAGCAGGCCGACGCCGACGCCCTCGTGCGCAAGCTCAAGTCGCGCGGGTACGCCGCCTACATCAAGAAGGTTTCCGACGGGGCAGGGGCCTGGTACCGCGTGCGCGTGGGCAGCTACGGCGCCTTCTCCGAGGCCCGCGTGATGGCCGACCGCTGCCGCCGCGACCTCGGCCTCGGCCAGGCCTTCGTCAGCACCGAATGAGAAACCCGGGACAGGTACAGGTTTTCGCGGGACGCGAAAACCTGTACCTGTCCCGGGTTTTCCCCGCGCGGCGGCTTTGGGATACAGAGGCCGAATGTCGCTGGTTCCCTCCCTCGACGAGTTCCGCCGCCTGGCGGCGCAGGCGAACACGATCCCCGTCTACCGGGAGATCGCGGCCGACCTGGACACGCCGGTCTCG
>JBHEPB010000105.1:0-7624 GCA_046260515.1 Binatia bacterium | reverse complement strand
GCAGCGTGCTGGTGAGGCTGCGCGGCGGCGAAAAGCTGCCGCGGATCCTGGCCGCCAGGCCCCGCCTGCGCGCCCGCCTCGCCTCCGACCTCACGTCCACGCCAGGCCGCGAGGACTGGGTGAGAGTGCGCCTCGGCGACATCGGCGCGGCGGAAGTCGATGCGCTGCCCCTGGCCACGCCCCTTCGCGGCAAGTCGGTCACCATCTCCACGATCGCGCGCGCCGACGGCCTGCTGCGGATCCCCCGCTCCAGCGAGGGCCTGGCCGCCGGCAGCGAGGTCGAGGTCCTGCTGCTCGCATGAGCGCGTCTTCCTACCTCCAGCGAAAGCCCCTCCCCGAGGCCCGCGCCCTGCTGCTGGCGGGAGTGAGGCCGGTGGAGGACGAGGAGATCGCCGTTGACGACGCTGCCGGCCGCATCGCGGCGGAGACGCTGACCGCGCGTCACCCGTCGCCGCACTACCGCGCTTCGGCCATGGACGGCATAGCAGTGCGGGCAGCGGATACCTGGGCTGCCGCGGACGCGCCCGTCCTGCTCGCCACGCTGGCGACCGGATCGGCCGCCGCCGCGGAGCGCTGCTGCGCGCCGGTGGACACCGGCTCCCTCCTGCCCGAGTGGGCGGACGCCGTGGTGCGCATCGAAAATACGACGCCGGCCGAGGGCGGATACCGCATCCGCGCCGTCGTTCCCCCGGGCACCGACGTGAGGCGCGAGGGCGAGGACATCGAGGCCGGCGCCGCGCTCGTTCGCAGCGGCACGCGGCTGAGTCCCTGGGACCTCGGCGCGCTGCTCGCTACGGGGACCACGCGCCTTCGCGTGCGCCGACGTCCGCGGATCGGAATCCTGGCCACCGGCGGCGAGGTGGTCGATCCCGTCGCATTGGTGGAATCGGGTCGTTCGGCCGGCGCCGGGCAGGTGATCGAGTACAACACGCGGATGATCGCGGCCCTCGTCTCGGAGTGGGGCGCCACGCCCCACCGCCTCGGCATCGTCGCCGATGACGAGCAGAGCCTGGCCGCGGCCGTGGCGGACGCGGCTTCGCGCTTCGACGTCGCCTGCGTGATCGCCGGCAGCTCGGCCGGGCGCAAGGACTTCACCATCGCGGTGCTGTCGAGCCTCGGCGAAGTGTTCGTGCACGGCGTGGACATGGCTCCCGGGCGACCGGTAGCTCTGGCACGGGTGCCGCGCGGCCCCTCAGCAACCGCGGTGCTCGCGATCCCCGGCTACCCGGTCTCCGCCATCGTCGTCTGCGAACGCCTGCTGCGGCCCCTGGTCGCCGCCCTGCTCGGCACGACCGAGCCGCCGGTGGCCACGATGCGCGCGCGCCTCGCGCGCAAGATCCCCTCGCGCCTCGGCATGGAAGAGTTCCGCCGCGTCTGCCTCGTGCGTCAGGCCGACGGCTCCCACGTGGTCGCGCCGCTTCCGGCCGGCGCTGGATCGATCAGCAGCGTGGCCGGCGCCCACGCCTGGCTGCGCATTCCCTCCACCGCCGAAGGCATCGACGCCGGCGCCGTGGTGGAGGTGGAACTGATGGTGGTACGCGAAGACGTGGACTCGGCCCTGGTGCTGGCCGGATCGCCTTGCGCCGCCTCGGCCGCCCTCGAGGAGGAACGCCGCCGCCACGATCCGCGCGCGCGCTGCTGTCACCTGCGCCTTGCGGCCGGCGACGCCGTGGCGGCGCTGCGACGAGGCGAGGCCCACGCGGCCATCGTGAGCGCCGAAGAAGCGGCCGCACACGCCGACGGCCTGGACCAGCGAACCCTGCCGGACGGCGCCGTGCTGCTCGCCGTGGATCACCTGCATCGTGGCAGCCTCTGACGCCGCTCTTTTCTCGCGCGCGCCCCTGCTCGCCTGGGTAGCAGCCTTCGTGCTGCATCGCGCCCTGCTGCTCGCCTTCGGCTTCGACGGAGTCTTCTTCTGGGAGGAGGCCTACCGGCTGCTGGCGGCGGAGGCCCTGCGCGACGGCTGGAACATTCCCGTCCACGACCTCCAGGCCGATCCCTATTCGGGCGGCAGCCTGGTGTACGCGGTGCTGGCCGCCCTCGTCACCTCGATCACCGGGTCCTCGCTGGTCGTGCTCAAGTGCATCGCGCTGGCGTGGAATGCCGCCGGACTGTGGCTGTGGCTGCTGGTGGCCGACCGCGTCTTCGGCCGCCCGGCGGCCCACGCCCTCGGCCTCCTGTGGCTGGCCGCGCCGCCGGTGTTCCTGGTCTTCAACCTGGTGGCCATGGGCTTCCACGGCGACACGGTGACCCTGGCCGGACTGCAGACGCTGCTCTTGTATCGCTACCTCGAGGACCCTCGTCGCAGCGTCGCGAAGCTGGCCGCGTGGATGGCCGTGGCGGGATTCTCGGTGTGGTTCAGCTACGCGTCGGCGCTGACGGTGGCGGCCGGCGCCGGCTACGCGCTGCTGGCCGGCGCGCTGCCGCCGCGGCGCTGGGGCGCGGCCCTGGCGGCATTCGCCGCCGGATTCTCACCCTGGATAGCCCACTACCTGGCTGCGGACGGCTCCCTCGAAGTGTTGAGCCGCACCTTCGCGGGCGGCGACGCGCCGGGCGCCGGCTATCTCGCCAGGCTCTTCGATCTTGCCGTCCACGGCGTGCCGGTGGCCCTCTACTTCCGCGACATCGGCATTCCCGGCGACGTGAAACTGGCGCGGGAGTGGCTGGCCTATCCTTACCTGGCCGCCTGCGCGGCGTCCTTCGCGGCGCTGGCCGCGGCCTTCGTTCGACGCTTTGCCGAGGCACAGGCGCCGGCGCCGGCGGGCGGCGGGCGCCTGCCGCGCTGGCGCACCGCCGTCCTCGCGTCTCCCGAACTCGCCATCGTGGCGGTCTTTCCCCTCTTCCTCGTGGTGCTGGCCGCCAGCGACCAGGAGTTCAACGACTACGGGACGGTCCGCTTCTTCACGTTCCGTGTGCTGGTGGCGGCCCTGCCGTCGCTGTTCTTCGCGATGGCGCTGGCCCTGGCGCGCGCGCCTTCCCGGCTTCGCCGCGTCGCGGTGGCGGGGCTCGGCGCACTGGGCCTGGTCGCGACGCTGCAGGTCGTCGCCGACGGCAGGGCGGGGCTGCCCGCGCGCGAGGCCGAAGCCCGGCAACTCGGCGCCGAGGCGATGGGGCATCTCCTCGTCGTCAAGCACGGGACTTCGCCGCTGGTCGGAGAGCGCATCGCGGCACTCCCGGGCGAGTTGCGTGGGCGGGCCTGGCGCGGGGTGGGGTTCAACCTCGCTTTCCTCTACGGCACGCAACGAAGCGCACAGCCGGCCTCGGAACTGGCCGACCAGCTGCGCGCCATCGATCCGTTGCATCGCGCCGACGGCGTGGAAGGGGCAAGGCTGGCCGTCGGAGCAGGGATCGACCAGGTGGCGGGGCTGCCGCCTTCACCGCGCAGCGACGAACTGCGCGCGGCCGTCAACCGATTGGCGGCGGCCGGCGCCGACGATCCTTCCAAAGTCGAGTAGCGCGCCCAGGGCGCACGGCCGGCGCGTGGCGTCGCGCGCACGGCAGGTTCAGCGCGCGACGGCGACGTCGCAGGCTGCCAACGCTCGCGGCGGATCGATCTCGGGGCGGACCGGCGCCACGAGGCGCCGCCGCCCGATCGACGCGGAGAAACCGGCCCCCGTTCCCGTCTCGGCCGGGAACCTGCGCTGGGTCCACCACGGCAGCGCCTCCCTTTCCCGAAGCAGACGACGCGCGCCCTCGCAGTCGCCGGCGGCCGCTCTCACGGCCGCCGCGAGCATCCAGCCCTCGGCGAGGCCCGGGTCGATGGCGCGGATATTGGTCAGCGCGCGGTCGGCGTCGCCGAGGACCTCGCGCCGTGCCTCTTCTCCCCTGGTCGTCGCCAGGCCGTTCTCCAGCTTCACGAGGGCCAGGCACCAAAGCGCTTCGGCGTGGAGGGGATCGCCCATGATGGCGCGGTGCCAGCGCGCCAGCGCGCGCTGGCGATTTCCCATCCCGTGCAGCACCACGGCCATCGAGTGGTCGTACTCGGCCAGAGCCAAGCGCAGGAACTTCTCGCCATGGATCTCCCCACCGTCGAGTTGGCTGCGCTGGAGGCGGGCCGCGCGGCGCAGCAGGCGGAGGCCCTCGCGTTCGCGGCCTTCGTCGATGGCGAGGAAGCCCAAATTCTCCCAGGCCAGGTGGTAGTCGGAGGCCGCCGCGTCCTGGAACGCGCGACGCGCCGCCTCGCGGCGTCCGCCCGCATACTGGACGATCCCGTACTGCGTCGTCTCACCGTCCACGAAGCGCGGCATCGACCGCCGCAGATCGGCAGGATCGAAGAGCAGCCCCTGGCAGAACACGACCAGGCTGATCGCCCCGAGCAGCAGGCAGAGCCCATCGACCGGAGCGCTCCAGCGCGGCTGCTTCGCCTCCAGCCACACCAGGCCGTGGGCCAGCCAGTAAGCGAAGACGACGGCCACCGGCGTGAGGTAGGTGGCCTTCACCGCGGCCGCGATCGGAACCGCGCGCGTGCCGTGGACGAACAACACCAGGATCGCCGCCGTGGCCATCGCGGAGGCCATGGTCGCATCGTCCCAGCCCTTTCGCCTCACCGCCGCCAGCGCGGTGCATGCGCCGAGCAGCATGAGCAGGGTCGGAAGCAGCCCCAGGGTGAGCAGGACCTGCCCCGAACGCCGCGCGACTTCGCTCTCGACCACGGGCGGAACCACCCAGCCGCCGAAGCCGTCGAACCAGGTATTGGCGTAGAGCCCCGTCCACACCGATTCGCGCACCGAGCGGCCGAAGCCGTAGGGCGCGGCATCCTCGAGGGGCGTCGAGCCGCGCGGCCACACCGGCCGCCGGAAAATGAGCGGGTCGAAGGTGAGATAGTCGGCCCAGCCGCGGGCGGCCTGGGGCTGGTTGGCTTCGACGTAGGACGTCATGAACGCGTCGCGGGTGAGTTGGAAGGGATTGCCGAAGGCCGCCACGTTGCGCGCATAGTGGGGCCCGGCCACCAGCAGCAGGACGGCCGCAGCCACCAGCGCGAGCCGCGCGCCTTCGGCCCGCCTTCCCGTCACCACCGCGCGCATCGCGATCGTGGCCAGTGCGGCCGCCACCACGGCGACCGCCGAGTACTTGGTGAGCATCGCCAGGCCGAGGCAGAGGCCGAGGACAGCGGCCCGCGACACGGTGGGCCGGTCGAGCGCGCGCAGCAGGGCCAGGATCGACAGGCTCCCGAGCACCGCGTTCAGGCCCTCGTTGCCGAGAAAGCCCGCGCTGTACACCTGCACGGGCACCAGCAGCAGGAAACCGCTTCCCATCGCCTGCGCGCGCCGGTGGCCGGGAAAGCGGCGCCCGATGAGGTTCCACGCCACGGCAGCGTGAACGCAGCCGAGGGCCGCGACCAGCACCTTGCCCGCTCGCAGGCGGATCTCGGGATCCCAGGCGGACAGACCTTCCCAGAAACCCGCCATCAGCGCGTAATAGAGAGGCGGGTGGAAGAACGACCAGCCCTGAAGGGGAAGGGGCACCCGCCCGGTTTCGGAGAGGTACCAGACGTAGACGAAGTGGCTGAACGAGTCGTAGCCGGCCAGCACCGGCGCCGCCCACGCATTGTACATCCGCACGGCGACACCGAGCACGATCAGTGCGGCACCGACAATGGCGAGGCGGCTTCGGTTCACAACAGGCAGTGATCTCGCACGGTGGCCGAGCATAACGCCGCGGCAGGGCCTGAGCAAAAAGCGTCTCGCGCCGGCGGCGCCGGCATTGACCTGCCTGGGGAGGCGGGGGACTCTGTGCCACGCATGAGGCGCCGAGCGTTCCTTTTCTGTGGCGTCGTGCTTGCGATCGGCGTCGGCGCCGCGGTTCGACTCTGGAATGCGCTGCACGTTCCCGTGCTCGGCGGCTACGACGCGTTCGCACACTTCACCTACATCTGGTTCCTCGCCGATACCGGCCGCGTCCCGCTGGCCGATGCGGGGTGGGAGTTCTTCCAGCCGCCGCTCTACTACGCGCTGATGGCTTCGTTCTGGCGTGCTCTCCCGGAACTCGACCCCGAGTTGCGGCTGCGTCTCGGCACCGCCTTCGTGGCGATCCTCGGTCTCGCCCACGCCGGCGTCCTCGCTGCGATCCTGAAGCGTCGCTTCGCCGGCAGGCCGCTGATCCGTTTTCTTTCGGCGGGTCTGCTCCTGTTCCTTCCCGTGCTGCTCTACAGCGCGGGCTTTCTCGGCAACGAGGGACTGAACGCCGTGCTTTGCAGCATTTCCCTCCTGCTTCTCGTCAGGACTCTGCAGGGGCCGAAGCTGGTTCGCGCGGCTGCGCTCGGGCTCGTCCTCGGCCTGGCGATGCTGACGAAGTTCACCGCGCTGGTGGTGGTGGCCGCCTCGCTCCTCACCCTCGTCCTGGACGCCGTCGTCCGCGGCGACTGGAAAGGCGGCGCCCGCACCACCGCTACTGTGCTCGTGGTGCTGCTGGCCACCTGCGGTTGGCACTACGCGCGCAACCTCGAGCGCCACCGCACGCTCTTCCCCTTGAGCCGCCACCAGCTCTTCCTGGAGAGGGTCGAGAACTCCCAGCTCCAGGGCGAGCGGCGTGTCCTCGAATACCTGCTCTTCGACCCCGGCATCCTCTACCGGCCTCAGTGGCCGCGAGGCGTGCGGATGAACGCCCCGCGACCGCCCGGCGTCGCCTACAGCGCCGTGCGCGAATCGATTCCGACGGGCCTCTACGCCAACACCTGGTTCGACGGCTTCGGCGGTTTCGCCGTGCCGCCGATCACCGAGAGCGAGGCCTCCAGGCGCGCAGGCCAGCTGCTGCTCACCCTGGGCCTGGTGCCGACGGGGCTGATGCTGCTCGGTCTGGTCGCGGCTCTCGACCGCCTCCGCCGCCGGGGTTGGGACAGCACCGCCTTCGCCATGCTCGCTTCGCTGGCCGCGATGGTCGTCGTGCTCGTGGTCGGAACCCGCTCGGTTCCGACCCAGGCGGCCGTCAAGGCCACCTACCTCCTGCCGGTCTCGGTGCCCTTCGCCTTCCTGTTCGCCCTCGGCCTGGACAAGGTTTCCGGCTGGTTCGGCGGGCGCGCGCTGGCGGCCGTTGCGGGCGCTTGCGCGGCACTCGCGGTCACCAGCGTCCTCGTCTTCACGCACGGGCTCGTGGTGAGCACCGAATGGTTCCGCAGCGGCGAGGAGAACTCGCTCGCGAGGAGCCTGCGCGGTGTCATCGCGTACGCGGGAGGCGACCTGGACGTCGCCCGCGTGCACTTCGAGAAGTCGGCCCGCGGCGGCTGGCACGTTGGCTACGAGAATCTCGCGGCGCTGGCCCTTCGGGGAGACGATCTGGATGCGGCGGCGTGGCTGCTGCTGGAGGCCGCGCGCCGCCAGCCCGGCCAGAGCCGCGGCAGCCGCGAGGAAAGACAACGGGCGATCGCCACCACCCAGGCCGAGTACGCCAACTCGATGGCCGTGATCCTCCACCGCATGGGACGCGACGAAGAGGCGCGGCAGTTCGCGGAGCGCGCGATCCGCCTGGACCCGACGATTCCCGAGAGTTTCTGGAACCTGGGGGTCTTCGAATTGCTGGGCGCCGAGGACGGCGAAGCAGGTCCCCGGAGCGCCGAGAGGGCCGAGAAGGCCTTCGCCCGGAGCGCCGGGCTCGATCCGTCCTTTGTCGAAGCGCGCGCCATGCGCGG
>JBHEPB010000108.1:0-4339 GCA_046260515.1 Binatia bacterium | reverse complement strand
GTTCTGCCACTCCCGCCAGACTCCCGCCGACCTCAACTCCATCGAACTCGGGCTGCGGCAACTCGCCCTCTTCGAGTTCCTGTCTCCCGCCTACTCTTACCTCTCCGTCATCGAGGTCAGTCTCTACGAAGTGCAGGCCATGGCCATGCGCCGCCTGGCCGACCGCGGCCTTCAGCCCGGCACGCCCGAGCACGATGAAGCCCTGGCCGGCGAGATGGAAAAGCAGAAGGAGCGCATGAACGAGCGCCTTTTCCGCGCGGTGCCGCCCCAGCGCTACATCTGCTTCTACCCGATGAACAAGCGCCGCGGCGAGCACGTCAACTGGTACGCCCTGCCGCTGAAAGATCGCCGCGCGATGATGCGCGGCCACGGCTCCATCGGCCACAAGTACGCCGACGTGATCACGCAGGTGATCGGCGGCTCCACGGGCCTCGACGACTGGGAGTGGGGCGTCAGCCTCCACGCCGACGACCCGTTGCAGTTCAAGAAGCTGATCTACGAGATGCGCTTCGATGCAGCGTCGTCGTGGTTCGCCGAGTTCGGGCCCTTCTACGTGGGCGTCCTCGTTCCGCCCTCCAATCTCGCCGCCTGGCTCCACGGCCAGCTCCCGCAGTAACCGAAACCCGGGACAGGTACAGGTTTTCCGCCCTGCGGAAAACCTGTACCTGTCCCGGGTTTCTCGCTTCAGCGGCGCGCGGCGACGTCTTTCCAGTTGGCCATCAGGGCTCGCGTGGACGCGGCGTGGGTGCCGAGCACCTGGGTGCGGTTCTCCAGTTCGATGGCGGTGCGCAGGGTCGGCGCGTCGATGTTGCAGCCCAGGACCTGCTTGGTCATCGACACGGCGTAGTCGGTGTTGGCGCAGATCTCGTCGGCCAGCGCGCGACAGGCGCCCGTCAACTTCTCGGCGGCCACCACGCGATTGACGAGCCCGATCCGAAGGGCCTCCTCGGCATCGAGCAGGCGACCGGTAAGGCTCATCTCGTAAGCGTGCCCGGCGCCGACCACGCGCGGCAGCAGGTAGGACACGCCCACGTCGCAGCCCGACAATCCGAGCTTCACGAAAGCCACGCTGAAGCGCGCCGATGGCGCCGCGTAACGAACGTCGCAGGAAAGGGCGAGAGCGAGACCGCCGCCGGTGGCCGCTCCGTTGACCGCCGCGACGAAGGGCTGGCGCGCTTCGCGCATGCGCGGCATCAGCGTGGCGATCCGTTCCTGCACCGCCAGGCCCCCCTCCACCGAATCGAGTCCCTCGGCCACCGGCCACTTGCCGAACTCCTGGAGGTCGAGGCCGGCGCAGAAGCCGCGGCCCTCGCCCGTCAGGATCACGACACGGGCCGCACGGGTGCGGGCCAGCACGTCGAGGCAGGCGTGCAGGTCGTCGACGAGACCCGGCGACATGGCATTGAGGCGGGCCGGCCGGGTCAGCGTCAGCGTGGCGACGGCGCCGTCGAGCTCGAGGCGAAGGTTGTCGGTACGGAAAAGGTCGGTGGGCATGGGGGGTCCTCCAAGGAGGAGGTCCAATCGCAAGCCGGGGGCCGAGTAAAGGTGGGCGCAACGGGCTTCGCGGCAAGGACGCCATGCCCGGCGCAAGCCGCGCAAGGGTCGAGGACCGGTGGGGTCGCCCCGCCCCCGAGGTGGACATCGCCCCATGAAATGGCTACGGAAACCCCCGCCGCGGCGAATGCCGCGTTCCCTGCCCGGTCGCATAGCTCAGCTGGTTAGAGCGCTCGCCTCACATGCGAGAGGTCCCTGGTTCGAATCCAGGTGCGACCACCACCTTCACTTCCAGCAAGATCCAGAGAAGTCCCGAAGTTCGCTGAGAATAGCGGGTTTTGTGCTGTATCCAGTCCTGTACGGTCCCGAGCCGTCCCGTGGAATCCGGCCCCTCGTGGGGGCAACTTTGGGGGCAACTCGGGTTAGCCGGAAGGGAGTTGCCCCCAGCATGCCTCTGAATGGCCGTGTTTTACGCACTATCCAGCCCCGGGAGCGGTCCTACACGGTTGCCGACGGCGGGGGCCTGTACCTGGAAGTCAGCGTTCCCGGCGACGCAGATGGTCGTCGGCACGGACCATCACTTCGAGGCGGTCGGCGTGAAGCGCAAGCATTGGAGCAGCGCCGCACCGATACGGGCCATGTTCCGGGAGGCGTTCGAGGCCGCAGGCCTGCCGTACTTCAACCCCGACAGCCTGCGGAGCACGCTGGTGCAGCTCGGGGAGGCGACGTGCCACACGCCCGAGGACTTCAAGGCTTGGAGCCAGAACCTCGGGCACGAAGGGGTGATGACGACGTTCTACAGCTACGGGCAGGTGGGCACGCGGCGACAGGGGGAGGTCATTCAGGGGCTCGGCGCTCTGCGACCGTCTTCGCACGCGGGGGTCGAAGAGATCGCCGAGGCCGTCGTGCGACGCCTGGGTGGTTCTTCACCTCGACGATAGTCAGCGGTCGTCTCCTGTTTGGTGAGGGCGGGTTCCCTTCAGGCTATCTCAGCCCGCGTGTCGGAGCGGTTCCAACTTCTCGATCCGGGTCGCCGCGGCGCCCTGCATCGCATGCCAAAGGTCCCAGTCCTGTTGCAGCCCCAGCCAGAAGTCGGCCGATATGCCGAGGACACGCGCCAACCGTAGCGCGGTGTCCGGGGTGACGGCGCGTTTGGCCCGGATGACTTCGTTGAGGCGCTGGAAGGAGATTCCGAGTCGGACCGCGAATGCAGACTGGCTGACACCGAGCGGTCGCAGGAATTCTTCGAGCAGCATCTCTCCAGGGTGAGTAGGCGGCAGGGCTCGTGGCAACCTACGGGAGACCAGCGCGGGCTTCGTTGCCCGCCGGCGCTCAGTGGTAGCCTGCGATTTCAACTTCGTCGGCATATCCAGCCTCCCATCGGAAACACACGCGGTACTGGTCGTTGATTCTGATGCTGTACTGCCCCGCACGATCGCCGCGAAGACGTTCAAGGTGGTTTCCGGGAGGGACCGCAAGCTCCCGGATGTCCCGAACGCGGTTGATCTGCGTCAGCTTCCGCCGGGCGACTGCCCAGAGACCCGAAGGACAGGTCTTCCGCGCCAGTCGCGTGTCTTCGCCGTCGAAGATGGCCTCGGTTCCCCGGTCGGCGAACGATCGGATCATCGGAAGCAGCCTATAACGGACCCCGTGCTAACAGAAGACCATCATGCTGTACAGGATGTACCCCCGATCGTCGTCCTGCCGGTAGAAAATCCGGCACGGGGTTCCCACAATTCGACCCTAGCCCCTGCCCTCCACCAGCCCCCGCCGAACTTCCTCCGCATCCCGCGCCTCCCGGAACCCCGCTGTCGTCGCCGCATCCCTCAGCACGCGCGACACCGCGGCCACCGCCGTCAGCAGGGCGGCGTTCGGCTCGTCCGGTGCGACGACGCCGCAGACGAGATCCACGTGGCGGCCGTCGATCGAATCGAAGTTCACCGGCGCGGCCAGGCGCAGGAACACCGCGTGGGTTCCCGAGAGGACGTGAAGGCGGGCATGGGGCAGGGCAACGCCGCTGCCCACGCCGGTGGAACCGAGGGCTTCGCGGGCGAGTAGGGCGGTTTCGATCAGGGCGGGAGGCACGGAGGCCGCAGCCGCCAGCATCGAGGACAGATGGGCGATCACCGCCGCTTTGTCCGGCGCCGCGAAGTCGAGCACGACGGAGCCGGCAGGAAGCACCTTGTCCAGGATCATCGCGTGCGGCTCCGTGGTGACGCTTCTAGCATACGTTCCGCCGGCGTGCGCGATCCCGTCGAACATTCCCGCGGCCACCCTTGGCCTCGCTCGGCCCTTGCGGCAGTCTCGGCCCCGCCCGTGCCATCCCGAAAAGAGCGGGCTCCCAGGATCCAGCACCATGAAGGACGAACTCGTCGCCAAGACCATCACTCCCGAAGCCGCCGCCGCCCTCGTGAAATCCCGCGACTGGGTGGACTACGGCGGTTCCCTCCAGGCCCCGGTCCTCTTCGACCGGGCCCTGGCCGCACGGCGGGACGAACTCGAAGGCGTCCGCATCCGCTCCTGCGTGACGGCGTCGCCGGCCCAGGTGGTCGAATGCGATCCGGAAGGGCGCCACTTCCTTTGGTTCAACTGGCATTTTTCGGCTTGGGACCGCCTGCGCAACCTCGACGGCCGCTGCAACTACATCCCCATGAACTTCGGCGAGGCTCCGGCTTACTACCGCCGCTTCCTCGACCCGATCGACGTGGCCTGCGTCCGCGCGGCTCCCATGGACGCCGACGGCTGGTTCAACTTCGGCGCCACCAACGCCCACCTGAAGGCCATCACCGAGAAGGCGAGGGTCCTCATCATCGAGACGACCACCGCCATGCCGGCGGTCGACGGC
>JBHEPB010000093.1:0-5337 GCA_046260515.1 Binatia bacterium | reverse complement strand
GACGAATAGTTTACGCACGCGGTCGTAGGCGAAAGCGCGTTCGAAGAAGTTTTCGCGAAGTTTGGCGTCCTGCAAACGGCCGTCCTCCTCGACGGGCAGCAGAGGCAGGCGGCCCATGAGGATCTGGGCGAAGATGCCGCGACCGTCGCGCTGGTTCTGGTCCAGAGGCAGCGCGACGCAACCGCCGGCTGCCAGGACTCGAAGCGCCTCGCGCACCGCCGCCCCCCGTCCCAGGGTCGTCACCCTGCAGCGCTGCCTCTGCCTGATCAGGAAAGCATCGACCTCAGGAATGCCGAGGGGGCGGTGGAAGACAGCCACCGGCGCCACGAGGCTGCCGAAGATGCGGGCCAGCAACTCGAAGTTGCCGATGTGGGCGGTGAGCACCAGCAGTCCCCGCCCCCCTTCACGACCTTCGGCCACCGCGGCCGCCAGGCTCCTCCAGCGCGGGTCCGAACGCGCCGCTTCGACGAGGGCCTCGTCGTGGACAACTTCGGCAGCGATCCGCCCCCAGTGCCGGAACGAGGCCGCCACCACGGAATCGCGGACCTGGCTGTCCATGTCGGGGAAGGCGATGTCCAGGTTGTGGCGGACCACCCGGCGGTGCCGGACGTCGAAACGGGCGAACAAGGCGCCCACCCCTTCCAACAGCCGGCGCGAGACAGGAAGGGGAACCGTGGCCAGCAGGGCCCAGATCGACCTCAACGCGCCATAGGCCGCAGCGTCGCCGACCCGGCGCAGCCATCGGCGCGGATCTTCCATCGGCGCGGACGCCGGCCTGCCCTCCCATTGAGCCACTCCCACTCTACTGCTACTTGTCACCGGCCATGGAAAAGCGCGACCAACCCTGGATCATCCGCACATACTCCGGCTACAGCTCGGCCAAGGTCTCCAACGAGCTCTACCGCACCAACCTGGCCAAGGGCCAGACCGGGCTCAGCGTCGCCTTCGACCTGCCCACCCAGACCGGTTACGACAGCGACCATCCCCTGGCCCGGGGCGAGGTCGGGAAGGTCGGGGTTCCCGTCGGCAACATCGGCGACATGCAGACCCTGTTCGAGGGCATCCCCCTCGACCGCATGAACACGTCGATGACCATCAACGCCACCGGCGCCTGGCTGCTGTCCCTCTATATCGCTGTGGCCGAACGCCAGGGCGTGAAGCCCGCCGTTCTCCAGGGCACCATCCAGAACGACATCATCAAGGAGTACCTCTCGCGCGGGACCTACGTGTTCCCGCCCGCTCCTTCCATGCGGCTGGCCGCCGACATCATCACCTACACCGTCCGCGAGGTTCCCAAGTGGAACCCGATCAACATCTGCAGCTACCACCTGCAGGAGGCCGGGGCGACGCCGGTGGAAGAGCTGGCCTTCACGCTGGCCAACGCGCAGGCAGTGCTCGACGAGGTGCGTTCGCGCGGCATCGACGACAAGGAGATGGCGCAGGTCTTCAGCCGCATCTCTTTCTTCGTCAACGCGAGCATCCGCTTCATCGAAGAGATCTCCAAGATGCGCGCCTTCACGGCCGCCTGGGACGAGATCGGGCAGACGCGCTACGGCATCACCGATCCCAAACTGCGCCGCTTCCGCTACGGCGTGCAGGTGAACTCGCTGGGGCTCACCGAGCAGCAGCCCGAGAACAACGCCATCCGCATCGCGCTGGAGATGCTCGGCGTGGTGCTTTCCCGCGACGCGCGCGCCCGCGCCGTGCAGCTGCCGGCCTGGAACGAGGCCCTCGGCCTGCCGCGCCCCTGGGACCAGCAGTGGTCGCTGCGCACGCAGCAGATCATGGCTTACGAGACCGACATCCTGGAGTACGCCGACATCTTCAACGGATCGACGGTGATCCAGGCCAAGGTGGACGAGCTGCTGGCCGAGGCGCGCCGCGAGCTGGCGAAGATCGACGAGCTCGGCGGGGCGGTCAAGGCCGTCGAGTCCAGCTATCTCAAGCAGCGCCTCGTCGAATCGAACGCGCGCCGGGTGAAACGCATCGAGTCGGGCGAGCAGAAAGTGGTGGGCGTCAACTGCTACCAGCAGACCGAGCCTTCGCCCCTCACCGCCGACATCGAAGGCGCCATCTTCCGCGCCGATCCCCGGGCCGAGCAGGAGCAGGTGGAGAGGCTGCGCGCCTTCCGCGCCGCTCGCACCCAGGCCGAAGTGGACGAGGCCCTGCGCGCCCTCGGCGACGCCGTGAAGGCCGGCGACAATGTGATGGCTGCTTCGATCCGCTGCGCCCATGCGGGCGTCACCACCGGCGAATGGTCGGACACCCTGCGCGCCATCTTCGGCGAGTACCGCGCTCCGACCGGTGTGACCGGCCAGGCCAGTGCGGCCAGCGAGGAACTCGTGGAGATCCGCTCGCGGATGCGTGTGCTCGCCGACCGCATCGGCCACACGCCGCGCTTCCTCGTCGGCAAGCCCGGCCTCGACGGCCACAGCAACGGCGCGGAACAGATCGCCGTCCGGGCCCGCGACGTGGGCATGGATGTGATCTACCAGGGCATCCGCCTGACGGTGGAAGAGATCGTCGCCACCGCCCAGCAGGAAGACGTCGATGCTATCGGGCTCAGCATCCTGTCGGGCTCCCACATGGCCCTCGTTCCGGCCATGCTCGAGCAGCTCGCCACGGCGGGCATGGGCGACGTGCCGCTGATCATCGGCGGCATCATTCCCGAGGACGATGCACGGGAACTGAGGAAGCTCGGGGTGGCGGGCGTCTACACGCCCAAGAACTTCGAATTGGGCCGGATCATGGACGACATCGTCGGTATCATCGAGCAGCGTCAGGCGGCCTGACCCGCCCGGGTCCCGCTTCCGGAACGGCCACCCCCTCGATCGAGCGAAGGGGCGGCACCGACCTCGGCCGCCCCTCCTTCTCCTCCTCCTCCCCCCGTCCGGGGCAAGTTTCGGCTTCGCCAAATGCTTGTTTGTACGAAGTTGCGCGATCCGTCTTGCAACTCCTCCGGGCCCTAGTTTACAAAGACGTCAATAGGCTGAGGGAGACCGGACAACAGGCTTGCCTCCAGGACCCGCGCCCTCCGGCGGGCGACCAATCCCGTTGCCGCGTCCGTTTCCCCGGAGGAAACCCATGGTGAAGATCTCGCGTACTATCCTGACCTCTCTCCTCATCGGGGCTTGGACCTTGGCGGCGACGCCCGCCGAAGCCCTGAACTCCCCCGAAATCGCCTGCCGCGACACCATCGCCAAGAGCGAGGCCAAGTACGCCAAGATCGCCCTCTCCACCGTCCAGCGCTGCCACAAGCGGCGCTCGGCCGGCGACCGCCCCCTCGGCGAGGATTGCAACGACGTCCTCGTGGCCGACGACCGCGGCAAACTCGTGGCCGCCCGCACCAGGTCGCGGTCGAAGATCGCCTCGGCCTGCGGCGGAGCCCCCTCCCTCCTCTCCCAGTACCCGGCCTGCCCCGCCCCGGCGTCGTCGGTGGACGACGGGGGCGCGACCACCGAAATCGACGACTTCAACGAAGTGGCCAACTGCCTTCTGGCCCTCCTCGACGCCGGCGTAGGGGAACTCGCCGCGGACGCCATGGGCCTGCCCGCGCAGAGGCTGCTCAAGCCTGTGCTCTCCTGCCAACAGGCCGCCGGCCGCGCAGCCGGCGACCTCGTGCGCACCTACTTGGTGGAACGGCGCAAGTGCCAGCGCAGCGAGGACGAGACCGGGGGGCCCGCATACTCCTGCGAGGGCAGCGATCCGCGCGAACGCATCGCCCGCGCCCAGGCTTCGCTGGCCGACCGTATCTTCGACGACTGCCGCAGCCTGCCCGACGAGGAGGTGATGAAGCTCGAGGCCTGCGGCGAAACCACCGCAGCTCTGGCCGATTGCGCCCAGTCGAGCGCCGACAACCAGGGCGCCCACTTCATCCGCAACGCCTACGAACTCCCGGAGGCCGCGCCCACCACCACGACATCGACCACGACGACGACGCTGGTAGCGGCCTGCGGTTCGACCTTCCCCCAGTGCGACGGTGAGTGCGACTCGGGCGCCTTCTGCGAGAACACCGGGCTGGCTTGCGAATGCGTGACCGCCAGCGGGGCCTGTGCGCCCGCCACGCTGCTGCGACACCTCAACGCCCGCAACGGGACCCCGGCCGGACAGACCCAGCTCAGCACCGGCTGGACCGGAAAGACCCACGTCGTGGACGTTCCCGATGATTCTTTCGACGCCGTCGATGTCACCTGCGACGGGAACTGCGAAAACTGCGACGTCAGCTACAACAAGCGGTTCACCGACCCGACCTCCAGCTGCCGCTGCGCCTCCAATCCCCGTACGATCTGCAATGCCATCGGCGGTGCGGATGCCACCAACTGCGGGAGCCTCAACCCGAACTGCATCTGCTACTTCGGCCCGGCCCTGGCCATTTCCTCCGGTGGAACCCCGGTCTGCGTGCTCAACCAGATCCGCGAGGACTACGGCGGAACGATGGATCTTCGCACCGGGAGCTATTCGGACATCATCAAGCTGAGCTCCCTCGTGCACCTGGGCGTCAGCCAGTTCGCTCCTTGCCCGACCTGCGAAGGCGACGACACCCCCTACGACGGCGTGCGCGACGGATCCTGCAACGGCGGGCTCCAGAACGGGCAGACCTGCGACGTGAACGGTGTCCACCGCACCTTCGGCCCGACCAGCTTCGACTGTCCGCCCGCGACAGCCAGCAACATCAGCGGCAGCGGGCTGCAGATCGAACTCAACCTGACGAGCGAAACGAGGAGCCTCACGGCCGCCCTGCCTTGCGACTCGCCGTCGGGCGCCCTGTGTCCCTGCCGGGTCTGTTCCGGCAACTCCCAGCTCGGCTGCACTTCCAACGCCGACTGCGCCGTGGCCGGGGCCGGTGCCTGCACCGAAGGCGGGAACATCGCCATCGAGCCCAACCAGTGCGACGACGGCATCTGTAGTGCCGCGGGCTTCTGCGAAGCCGGCCCCGTCGATCAGTTCTGCGACGGCGCCCTGCACAACGACGGACGCGGCTTCGTGTCCTGCACCACCAACGCCGACTGCGTGGCGCTGGAGGCCGGGGCCTGCACCGTGCTGGACCTGCGCCGCTGCTTCCCCGATCCCATTGTCGTCTCCGGATCGGCCGACGTCGCGAACCCGGTCAATGCGGCCATTTTCTGCATCCCGCCGACCACCAACGACCCGGTGAACCTGACCGCAGGCCTCCCCGGCCCGGGCACGATCCACCTCGACTTCGACGTGGACGTCCGTTGCCAGAGTGACCTGGACCTCGTGTACGAGTTCCCGGACGGCGCCAACTGCCCGGACCTCGGCACGACGACCACCACCACGTCCACGACAACCACCCTGCCGCTGCCGGCGTGCGGCGAT
>JBHEPB010000089.1:0-6390 GCA_046260515.1 Binatia bacterium | reverse complement strand
ACCTCCCACGCCGCCTTCACCCGCCGTTTCCTGCTCGGCCGCATCCCGCTGCTCGGCCGCATCCCGCTGCTCGGCCGCATCCCGCTGCTCGGCCGCCGCCCGCTGGTCGGCCGTCTTCTGGTCGCGATCTTCGCGCTGTGGCTGCCGGCCGCCACCGGCCAGGGCGGCCGCGCCACCTGCACGGCCGCCGCCGCTTTCGCCAAGACCATGTCGGGTGCCCGCCCCCACCTTTCCTGCCACGGGGAGAACGGCGCCAGGGGCGCGAAGAAGTGTTGCTGCAACAGCGAGACGTCGATCCGCGCAGCCGCCTGCGGCTGCCACGACGGCCAGGCTGCCTTTGGCGCAGCCGTTCACGATCCCGTCCTCGCCAGCCTGCGCTGGAAGGCCGGAGCGCCGCTGGAGCGGCGCCTTGCCCGCCTGCCGAAACCGCCTGCGACCCTCGGCGAATCGAGGGAGCCCCCGGATCCCCCGCCGCCCCGCCTCTCCTCTTTCGAACACGCCTGAACCGATCCGCGGACTTCGCCCCGCGACGAACGCCTTCGTGCGACGTCGGGCCGCGAAGCGCCGTGGCTGCTGCGCGTGCGCATCGCGGCCGCCCGCCTGAAGCGGCGGCGGCGGCGCCGAACGAGAAGGAGACCTTCACGATGAATCCGTTTGCCAGGAGGCAACGACGGGCGCTGTGCGCCGTCGTCGCCCTCCCGTTTGCCATGGCCACTATGAGCGTGATGAGCGCGGCTCCCGCCCGGGCGGGATGCGACCTTTGCGCCATCTACACCGGTGCCCTGCTGCAGCGGGACAGGACGGGGATCTTCCTCGGCCTGTCCGAGCAGTACACCGACTTCAGCACCATCCGCGAAGGCACCAGCGAGGTGGCCAACCCCGGCCAGGAGTGGATGGGCAGCTCGACCACCCAGGTGATGGCCGGCTACGCCTTCACGCCGTGGATGGGGCTGCAGCTGAACCTGCCGCTGATCCACCGCGAGTACCGACGCCTCGAGGAGGGAATGCCGGTGCGCGGCGACGTGGGCGGTCTCGGCGACCTTTCCGTGGTCGGGCGCTTCACTCCCGTGAGCCGCGCCGTCGGCGAGGTTCTCTTTCATGTCGAGATGCTGGCGGGCATCAAGGCCCCCACCGGCGACAGCGACCTGCTGGCCGAGGAGATGGGCGGCCATCACGAGGAGGAAGAGGAGCACCATGACGACGGTGGTCACGAACATGCCCTGCGCGCCGGTGGCCAGGGCGTCCCCGCTTCTCCCGGCCGCGGCGCCGCCCACGAGGGACACCACCACGAAGGCGCCATCCACGGCCACGACCTGGCCCTCGGCACGGGATCCTGGGACGGCATTTTCGGCACCAGGCTCTACGCGAGCTGGAAGCGCCTGTTCGCGCAGGTGAGCCTCCAGTACATCGTGCGCGGCAACGGCGACTTCGGCTACGAGTACGCCGACTTCTTCAGCTGGGAAGCGGGGCCGGGCTTGTACCTGGTGGCCGGCGGCGACTGGACGACGTCGCTGCGCCTGGTGACCAGCGGCGAGAAGAAGGGCCGCGACCACCAGGGAGGCAGCCTGGTGGACGCCACCGCCGTCAACCGCGTGTACGTCGGGCCGGGCCTGTGGCTGACCTGGGCCGACAGGATGAGCGGCGAACTCACGGTGGACCTGCCGGTCTACCAGGACGTAACGGGACGGCAGATCTCGCCGGACTACCGTTTGAGGGCCGGCCTCAACTGGCGCTTCTGAGACAGCGGGCGTCCGGACTCCCTGGGGGTCCGGGCGCGCGCCCGTTGTTCAGGTTGCGGAGGGTTCGGCGACGCAGCACGCGAGCCACGAAGCGGTGAGCCTTGGCCTTGCGCCGCCGTCTCAGGCGGCGTCCACTCCCAGCACGGCCAGGAAGCGGTCCATCTCGTCGTCGGTGCCGATGCTCACGCGCATGCCGGCGGCCAGCGCGTCGCCGGGGAAGAAGCGCACCAGCACCCCGCCCTCGCGCAGCTTGTCGTACACGGCCTTGCCTCCGCCCCTGGCGCTGCAGTCCACCCACAGGAAGTTGGCAGCCGAGTCGGCCACCGTGTAGCCGCCTTGCCGCAGCGCCGCCGTCACCCTCACCCTCGTCGCACGGATGCGGGCGACGTTGTTCTCCATCCACGCGGAGTCTTCGAGGGCAGCCACGCCGGCGGCGATGGCCAGGCGCGAGACGTTGTAGGAGTCCTTCACCTTGGCCAGTTCGGCCAGCAGGTCCTCGTGGCCGAAGAGAAGGCCGAGGCGCAGCCCCGCCAGCGAATACGACTTGGAGAACGTACGGCTCACCACCATGTTCGGGTGATCGGCCAGCAGCGCCAGCACGCTCGGTCCTCCGAAGTCGATGTAGGCCTCGTCCACCACGACGACGCCCGTTGCCGCGCGCGCGAACGCCGCGATGGCTTCCAGTTCCAGGCTCCTGCCCGTCGGCGAGTTCGGCGTACACAGGAAGGTCACTTTGGCGCGGGCGGCGGCCAGTTCGCGGAGCACGGCGTCCTCCTGCTGACGGCCGTCCACCTGCACGGCGCGCGCACCGACGATCTCCGCCAGCGTGGCATACAGGGAATACGTGGGCACCGGCCAGGCCACCGGATCGCCGGGTTCCACGCAGGAGCGCAGCACGATGGCCAGCAGTTCGTCCGAACCGTTGCCCGCCATCACCTGGGCCGCCTTCACGCCGTAGGTCCTCGCGGCGGCCTCGCGCAGGGCGTCGGCCATCGGCGACGGATAGAGGTGCAGTCCGGCCGCCTCCGCGGCGATGGCCTCGGCCACCAACGGCGAGCAGGGATAGGGATTCTCGTTGGTGTTGAGCTTGACGAGGCTGCCGGGTTTGGGTTGCTCGCCCGGCGTGTAGCCGTGCATGGCGCGTACCCGTGGGGAAACCAGTTCTTGTCCGCGTGGCATGGAGGTCGCTTCCTTTCTCAGCGCGGCCGTCGCGTGGGAGGCCCGATCGGATCGCCGCTCGGATCGCGGCGCTGGCCCTGCTGCACGTCCTCGGCCTTCTGCTCGTTCAACTTCTCTCCGAGCCTCTCGGAGCGCTTGCCGATGTCGACACGGCTCGGGCTGTTCGCCGGAAGGATCTCCAGGGCGCGCTTGTAGTAGGAGATGGCCTGGTAGTTGTCGGCGACCATCTCGCTGGCGCGCCCGAACCAGTAGAATCCTTCGCCTTCGCGGCCCGACTTGCCGAGCGACCGTCCGAGAGCGCGCAGCACGTCCACGCGATACGGTTCGCCGGCCACCGAGCGCTCGAGCTTTTCGGCGGCGGCAGCGTGGTTGTCTTCCTGGATATCGATGAAGGCCAGGTCGGCCAGGGTGTCCCAGTCGCCCGGATGGCGGGCCAGCACGCGGCCCAGCCGCTGCCGGGCCTCCTCGAAATTGCCGCGGCGAAAGGCCGTGCGGCCAAGTTCGCGATCGACGTTGCGCCCGGCCGCCTCGGCTTCGCGCAGGTAGGTCTCGGCGCTGCCGTATTCCTCGCCGTGGGACATCAGGATCCCGAGCAGTTCGAGGGCGACGGGCCTCTCCTTCGGCGTGGCCTTGGCCAGGGCTCTCTCGTAGAGCGGAACGCATTCGTCGCGCGACTGGGAGTTGGCGCGCGCGATAGCCTGGACCCTCAGGAGCCGGTGCGAGGCGTGGACCCGCGACGGATCCCATTCGCGGCGCCCGAGCACGGCCTCGAGGTTGGTGAGGCGCTCTCCCGTCAGCGGGTGCGTGAGGAAGTAGGGAGGCATCCGCGTCGGGTTGAGCGAATGCTCGGCGTTGAGCTGCTTCAGCAGGCTCATCATCGCCGCCGGATCGTAGCCGGCCTTGCGCGAGTACTCGATCCCAAGGTAGTCGGCCTCGCGCTCGAAGTCGCGCTGGTACTTGAGCTGGGCGGCCTGGCCGGCCGCAAGGGCTCCGATGGCCAGCGCAGGGTTGATGATGCCGAGCAGCAGTCCCAGCAGGGAAGCGTAGCCCGCGGCTGCGCCTTTCTGCTGCTGGCGGACGATGTGGTGGCCGGCCGAGTGCGCGACTTCGTGGCCGAGCACCCCGGCCAGCGCGTCCTCGCTGTCCACGCGGAAGATGAGGCCGGCGTGGGCGAAGAGTTTCCCGCCGGGCACCGCGAAGGCGTTGATGTCCGGATCGCGCACGACGAAGAACTCGTAGTCGAAGGGCTGGTTGCCGAGGGTCGCCACCAGTTTGGCGCCCATCTCGCGCACGAAGCCGACGAGTTCGTAGTCGTGGACCATGGGCATGCGCGGAAGGACCTCGGCGACGAACTCCTCGCCGAGCTTCTTTTCTTCCGCGATCGACGCGAAGGCCGGCCTCACGAGGAAGGGCGGAAACACCATCGCGAAGGAAAGCAGGCCCGCGAGCGCAGTCCGCAGGACGGTGCGAGCCGTGCGGCAGGCGGCGGAAGCCGGCCCGGCCACGGTCAGAGCCTCGCCGCGACGTCGAGCGCGTAGTAGGTGATCACCAGGTCCGCGCCGGCGCGGCGGATGGAAGTGAGGGTTTCGTCCACCACGCGTTGCTCGTCGATCCAGCCGGCACGCGCGGCCGCCTTGATCATCGCGTACTCGCCGCTCACCTGGTAGGCGACCAGCGGGCAGTCAAAGGCCTCGCGGGCGCGGCGCAGGATGTCGAGGTAAGGCAGGGCGGGCTTGACCATCACGAGGTCGGCGCCCTCGTCGAGGTCGGCGGCGATCTCGCGCATGGCCTCGGCGGCGTTGCCGGGATCCATCTGGTAGGCGCGGCGATCGCCGAAGCGGGGCGCCGAGTCGGCCGCCTCGCGGAAGGGGCCGTAGAAACCGGAACAGTACTTGGCGGCGTAGGACAGGATGGCCACGTCCTCGAGGCCATCCTCGTCCAGGGCCGAGCGGATGCGCCCCACCCTGCCGTCCATCATGTCCGACGGCGCCACGATGTCGGCTCCGGCGCGGGCGTGGGAGACGGCCTCGGCCGCCAGCAGTTCGAGAGTGGCGTCGTTGGCGACGACGTCGCCGTCCAGGACGCCGCAGTGCCCATGGTCCGTGTACTCGCAGAGGCACACGTCGGTGATCACGCAGAGGCCGGGGCTGGTCTTCTTGATGGCGCGCACCAGCTCCTGCACCGGCCCGTCGTCGCGGACCGAATCCGAGCCGACGGCGTCCTTCTTCTCCGGCAGGCCGAAAAGGAGGACGGCGGGAATGCCGAGGTCGGCCGCGCGGGCTGCCGTTTCGACAGCCTTGTCCACCGACTGCTGGAAGACGCCGGGCATGGAGGAAACCTCGCGCTCGACGCCGCGGCCAGGCACGGCGAACAGGG
Organism: Binatia bacterium; assembly: GCA_046260515.1. Lineage (GTDB taxonomy): Bacteria > Desulfobacterota > Binatia > UBA1149 > CAITLU01 > DATNBU01. The sequence goes on along the minus strand of JBHEPB010000089.1, from coordinate 1,096 downwards.
GCAGGATGAGGTCGTCGCGGGTGAGGCGCGTCTCGCGCACCATGCGGCGGATGGTCTCGTTTCGCCTCAGGCGGCGCGGGCGGCTTTCGGGAAAGGCCACGCGCGGATGCTAGGCCTGCCGCGGCCGCTTTGCAAAAAAACCTTCGATTTCCGCAGCCAGGGCATCGATCGTGTAGTCTCGGGGCATCACGTCCACGGCGATACCGAAATCGGCCAGGGTCTCGGCGGTGACGGGACCGATGGCGGCGACGAACCTGCCGGCGAGCACGTCCTTCGCCTTCCCGCCGCACAGGCGGTCGAAGCCCGTCACCGTGCTCGAACTGGTGAACGTGGCCATGTCGAAATCGCCCAGCCGCTCGCGCGCCGCGGCCGCCGCTTCGCTATCCGCCACGTTTTGCAGAGAGGCGCCGCCGGGAAGACCGGTACGATAAACGGGCACCACCTCCACGTTCGCACCGCGTTCCCTCAGCGTGTCCGGCAGCACCTCGCGCGCCACCTCGGCGCGGGCGAGCACGATACTCTTTCCCTTCACGTCGCCGAGAACCTCGAGCAGGGCTTCGGCGCGATACTCCGCCGGCTGGGCCTCTACCTTCAATCCGCGGGCTTCGATGGCCCGTCGCGTGGCCGGACCGATGGCCGCCAGCTTCACGCTGCCGAGTTCGCGCAGGTCGCGCCCGGCCGCCAGCATCTGCCCCAGGAAGCTTTCGACGCCGTTGACGCTGGTGAGAACCAGCCAGTCCTTGCCCCCCATGCCGTCGTACACGGAATCGGGCACCGGCAGCTCGGCGACTTCGATGGTGGGAAACTCGACGACCTCGGCGGCCGAGCGCTCGAGGCGTTCGGCCAGGGCCGTGGCCTGGTGGCGGGCCCGCGTGACGACGATGCGGCGGCCGAACAGGGGCAGCCTTTCGTACCAGCCGAGTTCTTCCGACAGAGCCGCCACGTCGCCCACCACGAAGATCACGGGCGGTCGCACGAGGTCGCGCGCCGAATCCGCCTCGATGCGCGCGAGGGTGCTGCGGATCGTCTTCTGGCGAGGCAGGGTTCCCCAGCGCGTTCCCGCCACCGGCGTCGCCGGATCCATGCCTGCGGCGAG